>CAZYTI010000264.1:0-6308 GCA_964650065.1 uncultured bacterium | reverse complement strand
TATGGAAACCAAATGACAGGGGAGAGCGGTACTGATGCGGCCTATCCCTTACTCATTAGAAATTTAATCACCCCAGGATTCAGAGCATTTATTTTTGCCGCGATCAGCGGTGCAGTCATCAGTTCCCTAGCTTCAATGTTAAATTCCGCATCAACAATTTTTACAATGGATTTATTTAAGAGGCACTGGAAGAAAAGTGCTTCACAAAAAACAATGATCTGGACAGGTCGTTTATCGACTGCCGTTTTTGTCTTGATTGGATGCCTCATCGCACCCCGCCTGGGAGATCCAAAATTTAAGGGAATTTTTACCTATATTCAGGAATTTCAGGGTTACATTTATCCGGGAATTCTTGCGGTGTTTGTGTTCGGTATGATTTTTAAACGTGCTCCGGCAGCTGCAGGAGTGACCGGTCTCATTCTGACAGTTCCTGTCTATGGATTTCTTCAATGGCAATTCGGAGAGATTGCATTCTTAAATCGCATGGCAATCACTTTTGTCATTATTTTACTGGTCATGACCATTATCACCAAACTCAAGCCATTGGCTGAAATGAAAGTCATGCCTGTGAGAGAGGATTTCGATATTAAACCCTCACCCTCTGTAGTATGGTTGGGTGGACTGGTTATTGTATTGACCATAACCTTATACATTATTTTCTGGTAGGATGATCGGTTACCATGCGTTTCACGCTCATCGTTGTTGGTAAGACACGAATACCCTACATATCGGAGGGAGAAGCGGATTATTTAAAAAGACTGAAGCGATATTGCAGGATTGACATTCAGACCGTAAAAGATAAAAAAATCAACGATCATATCTCTTCTAAAGAAATACTCCAAACAGAGGGTTCCCGAATCCTGAAAATAATACCTCCGGACTGTATTGTTGTTGCTCTGGATCGCCAGGGTCAGTCGTTCAGTTCAGAAGTCCTGGCCCAACAGATATCTGACTGGCAGAACCGGGCCACGCAGGTGGTGACATTTATCATCGGCGGGCCTTTGGGATTAAGTGAAGACGTGCTCACAAGAGCCGATCTTCTTATCTCCATCTCAAAAATGACCCTAACCCATGAAATGACACGGTTGATATTTCTGGAACAATTATATCGGTGTTACACGATTATCAGAGGAGAAAATTACCATAAATAAATTGATACGAACCATACTACATATAGATATGGATGCTTTTTATGCTTCCGTTGAACAGAGAGATAATCCGGAATTTTCAGGTAAACCTGTCATCGTCGGCGCTGCTCCCCGTATGGGAAGGGGACGGGGCGTTGTTTCTGCCGCATCATATGAAGCGCGTAAATACGGTATCCATTCCGCTCAACCGATTTCCAGAGCCTACAAATTATGTCCCCATGGTATCTTTTTACCGGTTCGAGGCAGGCGATACGTCCATGTCAGCCATCAAATTATGGCCATTTTTCGTGAATATACACCTCTTGTTCAGGCCATCAGTCTTGATGAAGCCTTCCTTGACATGACTGGAACAGAACGCCTCTTCGGTTCTGTTGAGAAAGTAGGCCGAGAAATCATAAAACGAATTCTGGAACAGGAACGGTTAACAGCATCTGTTGGGATTGGTCCCAACAAACTCATTGCAAAGATTGCATCTGATTTGGAGAAACCGAATGGTTTTGTTCTAGTTTCTCCAAAAGAAGTGAAAAGTTTTTTAGCGCCATTGCCGGTGAGGAAACTCTGGGGTATCGGGAAAAAAACAGAAGAAAAACTGGCCAATCTCGGCATCAGAACAATAGGTCAGATTGCAGCCATGCCAAAGAAAACATTACAGGATATTGCCGGGAAGATGGGATTGAGTCTATGGAAACACGCGAACGACATGGAAGATGGTCAAGTGATTTCGTCTCGAGAAGCAAAATCTATCAGTAATGAGACCACTTTCATGGAAGATGTCCAGGATCTGACGAAGCTCATGGAGACGTTGTTGTATCTCTCGGAGAAGGTCGGTTATCGGATGCGGAAACATGAGTGGGTGGGGAGGACCGTTGTCCTCAAGGTACGATTTGAAGATTTTTCGACCCTCATACGTCATTCTACCCTGCCGAAACCCATTTTTATGAGCGAAGCCATCTATTCAGAAATATACAATCTTTTCGAACATTTATCCATACATCAGCCAATCCGTCTGTTGGGAGTCGGCATGACTCAGCTGTCCAATGCCGCGGAACAACAGATCGATCTGTTTGAAGATAGGGATGAAAAGAGAAAGCAGGTGACCAAGGCAGTGGATCATTTGAAAAAGAAGTATGGGGAAAGAATCATTCACAGGGGAGGGGTGACTTCCAGGAAACACATGTAGGTCCGGCACACCCTTTTTCTTGATTATCGGATCGATATTCATTAGAGTAAAATTAACTTTAAAATCAACACTTTATGTGATTCACAAAAATTCTGAGATTTACAACAAAACCTGTTGACAATATAAATTCAAAATTGTAAATTGTGATCCTGATTGAATTGTATTGAAAAAGTCCTGTTCAGGCGATATGTTCATACCGTTGAATAGGGCTCTTTTTACTTTATATGGACAAATAAGAAAATAACCATGGTTGGCATAGTTATTGTAACTACTACAGAAACAAGGGTATGAGCCAGCACTTTATGATTTTTTTTCCTATGCCGACCATTTTATATGGAAATATTTTCCTTCTGCTTAGACAGATTTTTATGAAGTAAAAACATAGACGAAAGCACGGCATGATTTCATTAAAAAATAGGGCCCTATTCGCTCTAATAATCGTTTTTATTATTGTCCTGTTTTTATTTGGGTATTCCCTTTTCATACCCTGGCGCATTTTATCTGCTGGAGAAAACATCGAGGTCGCTATTCAGCGAGGCATGACACCCACATCGATTTCCGCGCTATTGAAGGATCGAGGCGTCATCCAAGGGGAATCCAGCTTTCTGCTTGGTGCCAAATTATTGGGGATTACACGTAAACTTCAAGCCGGCAGATATCTTTTTTATGGACGATTAACAAACTACACCGTACTGCGGAAACTATACAAAGGATGGGTAATTTCTCAAACGATCACCATACCCGAAGGCAGTCGTGCCACCAAGATCGCATCCATACTTAAATCGGAATTGAATATTGATTCGACCCGTTTCATGACCTTGGTAATGGACCCATCCTTCTGCAGATCCCATGACCTCGATATCAAATCAATGGAAGGATATTTGTATCCTGACACCTATCGCTTCCATCTGGATGCTAGCCCGGAAGATATCATCGAGACCATGTATTCAAGATTTCAGGGCGTATTTTCAGATTCATTGAAAAGTCGGTCAGAGGCAAGACAATTAACAATCCACCAAGTGGTTACTTTGGCCTCTATCGTCGAAGGAGAAGCCGCACTGGAAACGGAAAGACCCATTATCGCTGCGCTCTATTTAAATCGCCTCAAACGGCGTATGCGGCTTCAGGCCGATCCAACCATTCAATATCTCATCATTGATGGTCCCCGGAGACTTTTAAACAAGGATTTGGAGATTGATTCACCCTATAATACATATATTCATTCCGGAATACCTCCGGGGCCGGTGAATAGTCCGGGGATATCATCGATTTTGGCCGTCCTCTATCCCGATCTCGCAAGCTATCTCTATATGGTTGTCAACGGTGATGGTTCACACACATTCTCACGGACCATGAACGAACACATAAGAGCGAAAAATCGATTCGATCGTATACGAAGAAATCTCAGAAACAGATGAATTGAATACGACTTTCAGGAAAAATTATTGAAAGCCAGGAGTCAAAATAATTTAGAAAAACTCAACAAAGAACAGAGACCGGCGGTTGAGACCACAGAGGGACCCGTCCTTGTATTGGCAGGAGCCGGAAGTGGGAAGACACGTGTATTGACATACCGAATTGCCCATCTTCTCAACGAAAAGAAGGCCCAACCGTGGGAAATACTGGCCATGACCTTTACCAACAAAGCAGCAGGTGAAATGAAGGAAAGGGTGGCAGGACTGGTTGGAGAGATCGGCCGAATGTGGGTAGGAACTTTTCATTCTACTTTTGCCAAGATATTACGGTTAGAAATCGATTCCCTGGGATACAATTCGGATTTTGTGATTTACGATACCCACGATCAGGAACGGTTAATAAAGTACATTTTAGCGGATTTTGGGATATCTCCAAAAGCATATTCTGCCAAGTCTTTTCGAAGCGTTATCAGTAAAGCAAAGAACAGTATGATTGCTCCAGAACTGTATGCATCCTCGATTAACAATCCATTTGAGAAGATGGTTTCCCAGGTATATCCGGAATATGAAAATCGACTTCGATTAAACAATGCACTGGATTTTGATGATCTTATTACAGTGCCCATCAAGCTTTTCAATGAATTCCCTGATATATTAAAGAAATATCAGACACGGTTCAAATATATTTTAGTCGATGAGTATCAAGACACCAACCGGGCACAATATCTATTGATATATCATATGTCAAGGAAACATCGAAATCTCTGTGTGGTGGGTGATGATGATCAGTCCATATACCGCTGGCGAGGAGCCGATATTCGTAACATTTTGGAATTTGAAAATGACTTTCCCGATTCTCATGTTTTTCGATTGGAACAAAACTACCGCTCGACTCAGACCATATTGAAAGCAGCCAATTCCGTGATCGAGAAAAATGAAGGACGAAAAGGAAAAAATCTGTGGAGCGACCGAGAGGTTGGTGAGAATATCGATCTGCTGGAAGTATCCGATGAGAAAGCCGAAGCATTAAAAGTCGTAGATAAAATCAAAGATGAAGTGTTTCGCCATAAGAGAACTTTCCAGGATTTTAGCATTCTCTACAGAACCAATGCCCAATCCCGTGCTTTGGAAGACGGTTTGCGTAAAAGTGGATTGTCTTATGTGATCGTGGGTGGCGTTCGGTTCTACGAAAGGAAGGAAATTAAAGATGTTCTGGCCTATCTCAAATTAATTGCAAATCCAAAAGATAGCGTCAATTTGAAAAGGATCGTAAACTTTCCCTTGAGAGGTATTGGAGAAGGAACGCTCAATAAAATTGACAAGTGGGCCGAACAAAATACGATGACTGTTTTTGAGTCATTGAGCAAAATTGATGAGATCGAGGGCGTTACATCGCGAATCAAATCCAGTGTAAAAGAATTTTACGACTTGATACAGAAATATATTGATTTGAAGGATGAAATTTCTCCCAATGAGTTGGTACATACGATCGTTGATGAAACAGGACTCTTAACCATGTACAAAGGAGATACAACGCCGGAGGGCCAAGGGAGAGCAGAAAATATTCGTGAGTTGTTGGGGGCAGTGAGTGATTATGCGGAAGGCGTTGAAACGCCGAGTTTGTCCGGTTTTTTAGAGGAAGTCTCATTGTTTACCGATATCGATTCGTGGGATGAAAGATCCAATGCAATTACTTTGATGACGCTTCATTGTGCCAAAGGATTGGAATTTCCTGTGGTCTTCATTACAGGATTGGAGGAAGGACTTTTCCCGGTTCTTCGAAGTTTAGATGAACCGGAATCATTGGAAGAAGAACGGCGTCTCTTTTATGTCGGCATTACCCGTGCCAAAGAAAAAATCTATCTGTCCTGGGCAGAGAGGCGAAGGTTGTACGATGACTCAAATTTTCGGATACGGTCCCGTTTTTTGAACGAAATCGATACAGATGTGGTCAAAGTAACAAAAGCCTATTCACCCAGATTAAAAAGTCCAAAGCGATTCTCAGTTTTTAATAATGAAACCGTTTCAGTTGATACGCATCCCGATTATGAATCCTTTTCTCAGGAAGAAATACAATTACAACCCGGGGTTTGTGTGAATCACGATAAATACGGCAACGGACGAATCGTTCGGGTGGAAGGTGCTGGACAAAAAAGAAAAGTGATTGTTCAATTTGAAAATGGCGAGAAGAAAAAATTCTTATTGCAGTATGCCCATTTCAATTTAATTTAAAGGTTTACTGAATTCCATGTTTTCTGAAGAAGAAAAATTATACCTCGATCGAATCGACACGTTTATTAGACGTTTATCCGAATCATTCTATGAGGAGAAAATACCCCTAACGGCCGAGTACTGTAAGTTTAATCCCATGGTTCCCTTTTCCAATCGGTTGGAAGGTCGGTATAAGTCCATACATCCAGGAAGGGTGTGGGGTAAAAATTGGGACCACGCCTGGTTTCACTTGACAGGAAGTGTGCCAATAGCATGGAAAGGGAAAAAAATTTGTGCTCGGATAAATCTGGGCTCTGAGGCACTCATTTTTTCTAAAAACGGAACACCCATTTA
>CAZYTI010000263.1:0-6314 GCA_964650065.1 uncultured bacterium | reverse complement strand
CATTTCGATTCCTCCGGGAATTCTGACTACATTACTTCTTTTCCTGAATGAATTCCCGGATGCAGAAGCCGATAAAGGCGGGGGGCGTCATCACTTGATTATTCATCTCGGAAAGAAAACAAGTGCAGTCATTTATGTCTGCAGTCTGATTGTTGTTTATTTAATCATTCTGATGGGGCCAATCATATCCAGGATTCCATACAGCGTCCTCATTTCATGGTTGACCCTGCCCCTGTGTATCAAAGCAAGCACGATCGTTCTCAAACATCACAATGATACGCCCAATCTGATTCCGGCGTTGGGGATGAATGTGGGAATCGTGATACTGACCGATTTATTGTTGGCCATCGGGTATTTCCTATAAAATATAGAGTTCATGATGAGATATGGAAGTCAATCAGAGGTGGGCAGGATCGAAAAGGTCCTGATAAAACATCCGCGCGATGCGTTCATCGACCAGGCGCATGTTAATGCCCAATGGAAGCAACTGAACTACTATGAACGTCCCAATTTCCAGAGGGCTTTGGAAGAATTTAATTTTTTTGAGGATTTACTGAAAAGAAAAATACCAGACATTTATTACCTGCCAAGGAACGATCACACGGGACTCGATTCTATATACACCCATGATCCTGTGGTCATGACAAATATGGGTGTGATATTATGTGAAATGGGAAAAGCGGATCGTCAAGGAGAGCCCTCGGCCGCGGGAGATTACCTGTCAGATCTGGGTGTACCGATACTGGGTGCGATTGAAGGAGAAGGACGATTGGAGGGCGGGGATACGATCTGGCTCGATGAAAGGACACTTGTGGTGGGCCAGGGATACCGAACGAACCTGGAGGGCATCCATCAATTGCGGGAATTGATCAAACCCATGATCGATGAGCTGATCGTTGTACCGCTTCCCCACTGGCAAGGCCCGGAAGATGTTCTCCATCTGATGTCGATTATCAGTCCGGTCGATGAAAACCTTGCAGTCGTTTATTCAAAGCTCATGCCCGTTCCTTTTCGGGAGGTCTTACTCAATCGGGACATGAGATTGGTGGAAGTCCCGGACGATGAATACGAGACCATGGGATGCAATGTATTGACGGTCTCCCCCGGGAAATGCATCATGATTGCGGGTAATTTGCGTACGAAACAGGCGCTTGAAGCCGAGGGTGTCGAAGTGTGGGAGTATGCCGGGGAAGAAATCTCAAGGAAAGGTGCCGGTGGGCCGACATGCCTCACCCGACCGTTGTTACGGATCAATTAATTCAAGATGCCAAAAAACAATAAATGCCACGAAGTCACATGGGAGTATTTTAATTGGTAAGTAAGGAAGTCAATCAAAAAAAAGAACTGGTCAGGGGATTGGGATTGTTCGATTCTACCATGGTCATGGTGGGCATCGTTATCGGTTCCGGTATTTTCGTGACGACAGGCATCATGGCCAAATCGATTCCATCGACCGGACTGATTTTATTGGCCTGGATTGTGGGTGGCCTCCTCACATTGGCCGGTTCTTTGACATATGCCGAATTGGGTGCTGCCATGCCCGAAGCGGGTGGTCAATATGTATACCTGCGGAAGGCCTATGGCCCCCTGGTCGGGTTCCTTTTTGGTTGGATCGTATTTCTGGTGTATATGACCGGAGGGATCGCCGGTCTGGCCATTGCTTTTGCCGAATATTTTGGAGGTTTCTTCCCAGCGTTGTCTATTCAAAGAACCATTGTGTCAATCCCGATATTCTCACACTCTTTTTCCTTGTCCATGGGTCAGATCGTGGCCATCCTGGCCATATTGGCACTATCGGCATGCAATTATATTGGTCTTGTTTTCGGAAAGGCGATCCAGAATATCTTCACGGTGACGAAAATCGGCATTGTGATTGCATTTATTGTTCTTGGATTCACTGTGGGAAAAGGAGTGCCCTTTCATTTTACCATTCAACCCCAAACCTCGGATCTGGCATTCGGCCAGATGATCATGGGTTTTGGATTGGCACTGGTGGCGGTTTCATGGGCTTTTGACGGATGGAACAACGTCAATTTTGTCGCAGGGGAAATTCGAAATCCCCAACGAAATCTACCCAAGGCCCTGATCCTGGGAACCTTGGGTGTGACTATTCTATATGTATTGGTGAACATGGTTTATCTCTATGCACTGCCCATGGATGGCCTGGTTGGCGTGGTCCGGATCGCTGAAAAATCTTCCATGGCCCTTTTTGGGGAGACGGCTTCGGCGTTCATATCTGTAGCGGTTATCATTTCTGTCTTTGGTGCCCTCAACGGTTCGATTTTAGCCGGTCCCCGGGTATATTATGCCATGGCAAAAGACAAACTGTTTTTTCAAAGGGTAGCCCATGTCCATCCCCGTTTCCGGACACCGTCCTTTGCCATTCTTATCCAGGCTTTATGGGCGAGTATCCTGGCCCTGAGCGGTAGTTTTGAGCAGATCATCACATTTGTGATGTTTGTCTCTATCATTTTCTGGATCGCAGCCACAGCATCCGTTTTTACATTGAGAAAGAAGTATCCGGATCTTGTACGACCATACAAAACATGGGGATATCCTGTAGTCCCTCTCCTATTCATCATTGCCTCATCAGGGATTCTTGTCAACACGCTGGTCGAAAAACCAGTGGAGTCTCTGGCTGGAATCGGGATTACATTAATCGGGGTTCCGGTATATTTTTACTGGAAAAGAAAAATTGAAGTTGAGGTCATTGAATAGGATTGTTGTTTTTTGGAAGGATTGAGGTATGAATATAATAAACGTCAAAAACGAAGTCCTGGAAGCCGAAGAGAGAATACGAGACCACATTCGGAAGACGCCCATTGAGTTCTCCCCCTACTTGAGCCAGAATGGCAATAGTCAAGTTTTCTTGAAATTGGAAAACATCCAAATCTCCGGCTCTTTCAAATTCAGAGGCGCGGTAAATAAATTTTTGTCTTTGGATCCTGAAACTCGGAATCGGGGTGTTCTAACGGCATCTTCCGGGAATCATGGTACTGCCTGTAGCTATGTGCTTCAAAAATTCGGTGGCACAGGAACCATTTATCTGCCGGAATATGCATCCCAAATTAAAGTCGAGGCCATGCGTCTCATGGGGGCTCAACTGGAATTTTTTGGTGATGATTGCATCAAGGCAGAAATGGAGGCAAAACGGGTAGCGGAAGAAAGCCATCTCGTTTTTATTTCACCTTATAATGATCCGAAGGTAATCGGTGGCCAGGGCACCATTGCCGTCGAATTGGTTGAAGAGCTCGATGGTATCGATGCCGTTCTGGTACCAGTGGGAGGCGGTGGACTCATCGCCGGTATTGGCGGTTATTTGAAATTCCAGGACCCATCCATCAAGATCATTGGCTGCCAGCCTGAGAACTCCCGTGTGATGTATGAATCGATTCGGGCGGGACGTATCCTGGACATGGAATCGAAACCGACGATTTCTGATGGAACGACCGGAGGCATCGAACAGGGATCCATTACTTTTGATATCTGCAGGTCGTGTGTCGATGATTTTATCATTGTCTCCGAGGATGAAATCATAGCGGCCATCAGACTCATGATTGAAAAGCATTCCATGCTCATTGAGGGAGGGGCTGCCCTGCCTGTTGCCGCTTTTCTGAAAGCAAAGGACAGGTTCAAGAATCAAAATGTGGTGTTGATCATTAGCGGTGCCAAGATAGGCCTTGAACAACTTCAAAGGGTGATATCGTAAAAAGGAGGAGGATAGATGATGCAAATTTATCATCTCAATGAAATCAAGGGAGTATTACAAAATATCGACCCTATCCAAGCCATCGAAGAGGGATTTATTGCCTATTCTCGGGGTGATGTGGTTGTTCCTCCGGTTGGAGAAATGATTTTTAATGACCCACCAGGGGATGTGCATATCAAATACGGATTTATCGTTGGCGGTGATTATTATGTCATCAAAATCGCGTCGGGCTTTTATGAGAACGTTAAGCTGGGCCTGTCCTCTACTCAGGGTCTCATGCTCGTATTTAGCCAGAAAACGGGTGAATTAGTGAGTATTCTTCTGGACGAAGGTTATTTAACCGAAGTTCGAACCGCTGCGGCCGGTGCGGTGGTGGCGAAGTATTTGGCTCCGCAAAATGTACATCGAATCGGTATCTATGGGGCAGGTACTCAGGGCAGGATGCAGCTTCTCTATTTGAAATCCATCCTTTCCTGCAGAGATGTGATTGTATGGGGTCTGAACCAGGAAGAGCTGGAAGATTATAAAAATGCCATCACCCCCCAGGGTTTTCATGTGAAGACCACCCTGAATGTGGAAGAAGTGACGTCCAGTTGTAACCTCATCGTGACGGCCACACCTTCAAAAGAACCTCTTATTGCCGTGGATCAGGTTCAAGCAGGAACCCACATTACTGCCATGGGTTCGGATACCTCAGAGAAGATCGAGCTGGATCCCGGGATCCTGCAAAAGGCGGATATCGTGGTCGCAGACAGTATCAGTCAGTGTCTTTCTCGCGGTGAGATTTTTCAAGCCATCGAGGCGGGTGTTCTGGAAAAGGAACGTGTCGTGGAATTGGGAACCCTCATTGCTGATACAGGTCTACAGAGGAAATCGGATACTCAGATCACTGTGGCAGATCTGACGGGTGTGGCGGTTCAGGATATTCAGATTTCCAAGGCGGTTTATGAGGCCCTCGTTTCTTCGGAGTGATCGATTATGCAACCATAGAGGCGTTTATGGCAAAGATAAAAGTCAGTGTGGAACGGATCGATGGGTATTGTAATCTTCCCATGCAGGTGGGAGATACGTTTTATGTGGAAGATTCCAAGCTATTTGTACCTGATGGGAAATATGTATGTATCTGGGCCCTGCAAAGCATGATGCCTATTTTTCCGATTTTGTCTGAGAGGGATAAGCTGGACGAAGGCCATTGGATCAGTAAAGTCGAAACCTTTTCCTGCCCCGATCCCAAGGGGTTGGTGCAGTATCGGGTGGAGGTCATCGAATAGTGATTAGAGTCGATATGAACAAGTGCACCGGGTGCAGAAGGTGCGAAACGGATTGTACTTTCTTCCATACAGGGCGTACCAATAATCATATGGCAAGGATTAGAGTCCTTAATCTATATGAAATTGGGATCGATGGCCCGGTGGTTTGTCAACAATGTGAAGAACGGTATTGTATGATCTGTCCCGTGAATGCCCTCACCATTGGAAAGCATGGTCAGGTTGTGGTTTCTCCGACGGGTTGTACCCTCTGTGGGGCTTGCGAGAAGGCCTGTCCCATCGGTGCCATCACTCAATTCAACGACATTGTATACGTGTGCGACCTCTGTGGAGGACATCCCAAATGTGTGGAAGCGTGTACAGAGGGTGCCCTGACTTTTGATACTGAAAATAAAGCCTCTCCTTCATTCTCAGTGGTGAAAGAGGAGACCAAAAGGATGAATCCAAGCCAGAGAAGGCACCATTTTATCAGGAAAATGGGGTTGGAGGAAAGAAAGACGTGGAGGGAGAACAGTGCTTAAGTATGGTTACGGTGGAAAGCTGCTCAGAGTAGACTTGACGACACGGAAGTTTCAGATGGAGAAACTCGATCCATCATGGATGAAGGGGGTCATCGGCGGTCGGGCAGCCAATACGAAACGGTTGGCAGAAGAGCTCAATCCAGATTGTAATCCCCTGGGACCGGAGAATATACTCATCTTCGGTATCGGTCCCCTCACTGGCTCCCTGCTGCCGGCATCGGCCTATTACACCGTATCTGCCAAATCACCATTAACAGGCATTTTAGGAGATTCAGCCGCGGGAGGTCAGTTCGCCGCTGAGTTGAAACTCACAGGTTTTGATCAAATCGTTATCTCCGGAAAAGCGGATACGCTGGTCTATCTATTCATTAACGAGTCGGGAGTGGATTTTATAGAATGTCCTGAACTCAAGGGAAAGATCGTTACCGAGACCACCGAGGCAATACGAAGGGATCGGCAGGATTATGATATCCGGGTGGCGGCCGTCGGACCGGCAGGGGAGAACCAGGTCCTTTTTGCCACCATTGTTTCCAGTGGGAACCGTGTCAATGGCAGAACCGGTATGGGATGTGTTATGGGTTCGAAAAATCTAAAGGCGGTAGCGGTCCGGGGATCACAATCCATCGAGGTGGCAGATACTTTGGGCTTTTTAGACTGTGTCGAGGAAATCCAAAGCAGTATTCTGAAACACAATGAATACCAGAAACGCTACCAGATGGGCACTACCATGCTCATGACAGATCTGAATTCAATAGGCATCTTGCCCACCAATCATTTCCAAGATGGTGTTTGTACATATGTGGATGAGATCTCCGG
>CAZYTI010000262.1:0-6319 GCA_964650065.1 uncultured bacterium | reverse complement strand
CGCCGTTATCGAACTACTTGGACCCATTTACGACTCACGTAAAATAGTTAGACAATTCAAGCAATTCGGGGAGCACAGATCCATCAAAGCAATTGTTTTCCGAATCGACAGTCCAGGCGGTGGCGTGGCGGCCGCCCAGGAAATATATGAAGCTGCAAAACGGATTCGAGACAAAGGAAAACCGGTCATTGCATCCATGGGGAGTGTTGCAGCCTCAGGTGGTTACTATGTGGCCTGCGGTGCAGACACCATAATCGCCAATCCCGGAACAACCACGGGGAGTATAGGTGTCATTGCCCAATTCCCTGTTTTCGGGGAACTCCTGAAAAAAGTAGGCGTAAAATTTGAAACCGTCAAGAGTGGTCGGTTCAAAGATACCGGATCCCCATACCGGGATCTCACACCCAGTGACCGACGATATCTTCAATCATGGGTAGACGATGCATACGAACAGTTTGTAAATGTCATCATACAGGAAAGGCATCTTCCTCAACAGAAAGTTCTCCAATTGGCCGATGGCCGGGTATTCACCGGCAAACAAGCCAAAACAGAAGGTCTAATAGATATCCTGGGAGATTATGAGTCTGCCATTCTCTTGGCTGCCGAGTTGGGGGGAATATCTGGAGAACCCACGGTCGTGAAAGAACGTCGCCAGAGGATTACCCTGTTCGACCTTCTATTTCAGCAATTGGAAGGTATCCTGCGTGGATTGAGCGGGATGACCATTAGATACAGTATACAATGAGTGGAATCAAAATACCTTCCGAACAGATGGAGGTAAACATGACAAAGGCCGAAATCGTTGAAGTCATTGCCAGTGGAACTGGTTTGACAAAGGTAGAAACAGCAGCTGTCATTGATGGATTTTTAGCGACTGTGAGTTATGCATTACAGAATGGTGACCGGGTCGAATTACGAGGATTTGGAACTTTCTGTCTGCGGGAACGAAAGGAAAAACACGTAGCCAATCCCAAAACGGGAAAGATGATGATTATTCCACACCGGGTCGTCCCGGATTTCAAACCCTCACCCCAGTTCAAGGCCTCTGTCGCTAAAATGATGAAAGAGAGCGGTAAATTTATTTCAACAACCGAACAAGTTCAAACGGATATTTTTTCAGACCTGGATCGTTATTTAAAGGATCGAAAATCACTTGAGACTTAGAAAGGAGGGATGATTATTGCCCTGCGGAAAAAAACGAAAACGGCACAAGATATCTACACATAAGCGAAAAAAAAGATTGCGCAAAAATCGGCACAAAAAGAAGCTTAAATGAGAGATTTTTTTTCTCAACAAAATAATTCTCGTACAGATAAATCCGCCCCCGGGCGGATTTATACGGTTTCAGAAGTCACCCGCGAGATCAGGACGACCCTTGAGGAAAAATTTCCAACCCTATGGGTAGAAGGTGAGATTTCAAATCTTAAGAAACATTCATCGGGTCATCTCTATTTTTCCTTGAAGGACCCTGAGGCCCAAATTTCTTGCGTCATGTGGCGGGGTAGAAATCAACAACTGTTATTTCAGCCTCAAGATGGCATGAAAGTCCACTTATTCGGAAATCTCACCGTGTATGAACGCCAGGGTCGCTACCAATTGGATGTATATCAAATCAGACCTGCAGGGATTGGCGAACTGCAACTGGCTTTCGAAGCAATGAAAAGGCGATTGGCTGAAGAAGGATTGTTCCTTCCTCAGCATAAGCAAGCACTCCCCGATTTTCCTCAAAACATCGGAATTGTCACATCTCCTACCGGAGCAGCCATTCGGGACATTGTAAGTGTCATCAGTAGAAGATACCCATCGGTGAATCTAATTCTCACTCCGGTTCGAGTCCAGGGGGAAGGAGCCGCAGCAGAAATCTCCCAGGCCATTGGAGATTTTAACGTTTACGGGAACGTAGATGTGATCATTGTCGGTCGAGGGGGTGGTTCTCTTGAAGATCTCTGGGCCTTCAACGAAGAAATCGTTGCCAGAGCCATCTTCCAATCAAAAATACCCATTGTTTCGGCGATTGGTCATGAAATCGACTTTTCGATTAGTGACTTTGTCGCCGATGTTCGAGCTCCGACCCCATCAGCAGCAGCCGAAATCGTCGTGAAGAACAGAGAAGAACTCATACAAAACATCTATACCTGGACAGATCGCTTGCTCCGCAATCTCGAAAACCGGATTATCCGATATCGAGAGAAGATTGATGCTTTCCAACGAAGCTATGGATTTCGTTGGCCTCAGGATCGAATCCGTGAAAATAAACTCCATATTGACGATCTGACAAAAAATATGGAAACCATTCTTTTTCACAGATTGGAAAATAAGCATGCTGAAGTTGAGCGATTCTTGGGAAAATTGCAATCTTTGAATCCTGCAAACGTCCTTAATCGGGGCTACTCTATTACGACCCGTGTCAGTGATAATTTTGTGCTCACACGGGCTTCAGACGTAGTAAAAGATGATAAAGTACGAATCCGATTTTCTGAGGGTTCAATAAAAGGTATCGTCGAAGAAATAGAGCGAGAATAGGGAATCGAATGGTAAAGACAAAAGACGGAGAACCCACTTTCGAAGAAGCCTTCCGTAGATTGGAAGCCCTCGTCGAAACCCTTGAGAGGGGAGACTCTACTCTGGATGAAGCCATGAAAGCATTTGAAGAGGGAATGAAATTGGCCGAGATGTGTTCTGAAAAACTGAATGCGGCCGAAGCCCGTCTTCAAAAATTGGTCAAAGGGGAGGATAGTAGGTTTCAAGTGGAACCCATGCAGTAACACGCCAACTTTTGCAGATGCGCTGAGGGATTCAATATGGAAAAAATTTTAGACGGCATCATCACACCCCAAGACCTGAAGAAATTGGATTTTGGCCAACTTGAAAAATTGGCCGAGGAAATTCGAGAATTGTTAATCTCCACGGTTTCCAACACGGGCGGGCATCTGGCACCCAATCTCGGTACCGTGGAACTCACCATCGCATTGCACACCGTATTCGATACCCCTGAGGATCGTATCGTATGGGACGTCGGCCATCAGGCCTATGGTCATAAAATTCTGACCGGTCGCAAAGATCAATTCCATACACTTCGACAGTTTGGCGGTATTAGCGGTTTTCCTCGGATTAGTGAAAGTGAATACGACACCTTCGGTGTGGGGCATGCCTCCACTGCCATATCGGCTGCTCTAGGCATGGCAACGGCCAGAGACCTCAATGGTGAGGAACATCGTGTCATAGCGGTTGTGGGAGACGGTGCCCTGACTGGTGGGGAATCGTTCGAAGGTCTGAATAATGCCGGTGGATCGAAACGGGATTTCATTGTCATACTCAACGACAACCGAATGTCTATTTCCCCCAACGTCGGTGCGCTATCCAAGGCGCTAACGCAAGTCATTACGACACCCCTTTACAATAAAATCAAGAAAGATGTTTGGGAATTAACGGGTAAACTCCCCAGGGG
The DNA here is from genome assembly GCA_964650065.1 of uncultured bacterium. GTDB lineage: Bacteria > Zhuqueibacterota > QNDG01 > QNDG01 > DSAB01 > CAZYTI01. Next base: position 2,871 of record CAZYTI010000262.1, on the reverse strand, counting down.
ATCGGATTTTCTGAGGGGAACCATCCACCGAATCGAAGAAGGCCTGAAGGCCATGATGGTTCCAGGCTCCTTTTTCGAGCGATTGGGATTTCGCTATTTTGGTCCTATCGATGGTCATAATCTGTCTCAACTTTTACGGGTTTTCAAGAAAATCAACAAAATCCGGGGACCCATCCTCGTTCACCTTATTAGCACCAAGGGTAAAGGGTACAAATTCGCCGAAGAAAATGCCACCAAGTTCCATGGATTGGGATCATTCTGCCCGGAGACGGGAAATACAGAGTCAAAAAGGGCGCCCACCTACACAGAAGTATTCGGAAAAACGTTGGTAGAGTTGGCCGAAAAAGATGATAAAATAGTGGGCATTACCGCAGCCATGGCCGATGGTACTGGAATGGTTCACTTGGCAAGACGTTTTCCGGAACGATTCTTTGACGTAGGCATTGCCGAACAACATGCCGTCACTTTTGCGGCGGGTTTGGCTTTGAATGGTTTTAAACCTGTGGTTGCCATTTATTCCACATTTATGCAGAGAGCCCTCGATCAAGTTATCCACGACGTGGCCCTTCAGAATATCCCCGTCATATTTGCCATGGACCGAGGTGGATTGGTTGGAGAAGACGGACCCACCCACCATGGCAGCTTCGATCTCAGCTATCTCAGATTGGTACCGAACCTCGTCATCATGGCTCCCAAGGATGAAAACGAACTTCGCGATATGCTCTGGACAGCGATACGGCATCGCACGGGACCCATCGCATTTCGATATCCCCGAAGTGAGAGTCTGGGACTACCGATTAAACCGGATTTCCAGGAGCTCCCCATTGGGAAAAGTGAAGTCGTTCGGAAGGGAAAAGACTTGGCGATTTTGGCCGTTGGGGACCGGGTTCCCTCGGCCCTTGAAGTCGCCCAAAAATTGGATGAAAAAGGCATTTCTGCCCATGTTGTCAATGCGCGATTCATCAAACCCATAGACAATGACATGATCGATGATGTTCTCAATCGGTTCTCCGTCGTTGTCACAGTGGAAAACAATTCAATTGTAGGCGGCTTTGGAAGCCATGTCGCAGAAATATTGGCTGAAAAAGATCACGAGAATATCCTGTTCCGACGCTTCGGCCTGCCAGATCAATTTGTACCTCATGGGAGCTATTTAGATCTATTTAGAGAGGTTGAGCTGGATGTCAATCATCTGGTCCGGAAAATTGAATCTCTGATTGCTCGAGCACACCCAAAAAAGAAGTATAGATTTGCATTACGTAAATACAATGTGAACAATTCAGATGAACAACACGTGTAAAACGATATGAAAATCGGGATCTTCGCAAATACTCAAAAGCCTAAAGTAAAAGACACATTGTGTCCTTTCTTCGATTGGCTCTTGGATCACAAGGTAGAAATCGTAATTAGTTACGAACTTGAAAAGTGGCTGAAAGATCTGAATTGCTCCGTTCTCACAGTAGATCATGCATCCCTCGCTGCATCTAGCGACATTGTTGTCTCTCTGGGCGGAGATGGAACCATGTTGGCCGCGGCTCGCCTCATTGGTGGATCAGGGAAACCGCTCATGGGAGTCAATCTGGGTGGATTGGGATTTCTAACAGAAGCATCCGTTGAAGAGCTGTATCCCAAAATGGAGAAAATAATCTCCGGTCAATATACGCTGGATAAGCGGATGGTTCTCAGGACGCGTATTTCGGGGGAAGAAAATCAACAAGCACATTTTGCTATGAATGATGTGGTGCTCGATCGAGGTGGAAGCCCCCGTGTTATTCGAGTCGACGTGACTATCGATGGAGAGTATTTTAATACTTATATTTCCGACGGTATTATTGTTTCAACACCCACCGGCTCAACAGCCTATTCTCTTTCTGCTTGGGGCCCAATTGTACTTCCCTCCCTGGAATCGATCATTCTCAATCCCATCTGTCCCCATGCCCTGACCGTCCGACCGACCGTCATCCCGGCTTCGAGTAAAATTGTATTAAAAGTACATTTTGAGGATGCCGATGCCCTTCTCAGTATCGATGGACAGGAAACAATTCGAATTGCCTCTGGAGCGACCATAGCCATTGAGAAAGGGGACTATGACATTCATCTCGTCTCTTTAAGGGAACACACATTTTTTGATCTTCTACGAAAAAAGCTCCAGTGGGGTGGACTCCCAAGAAAATAGGACCTCTTTTTCCTCTTTTTTCCATTATTTTTCATTTTTCACTTGACATTTTCAAAAAAAAATGTATATTTCGGAGTCTGATTTAGCACTCTTACAGTGAGAGTGCTAATGGTATGTGTATTATCTAAATGATAATACGAAAATTAAGGAGGAATTTTTATGAACATCAAACCTTTATCTGACCGAGCCGTCATTAAGCCTGCTCCACCGGATGAGAAGGTGCAGGGAGGGATTATCATCCCGGATACGGCCAAAGAAAAGCCTCAAAAAGGCGAAATTGTTGCAGTCGGCCCTGGCAAAGCTTCGGACACCGGAGAAATCATTGCCATGAGTGTAAAAGTCGGGGATTCTGTCCTCTATGGCAAATATTCGGGTACAGAAGTAACCATCGATACTGAGGACTATCTCATTGTCAGGGAAAGTGATATTCTTGCCGTTATTTAATTGCTTGAAAAAAATGGTTGATCTAAATAAATCTAAGGAGGACAGTACAAAATGGCGAAAATAATTGATTATAGTGCCGACGCCCGACAGTCCCTAAAACGGGGAATCGATCAGTTGGCAGAAGCCGTAAAAGTGACTCTGGGTCCAAAAGGACGCAACGTCGTCATCGAGAAAAAATTTGGTGCCCAAACAGTCACCAAAGACGGAGTCACCGTAGCAAAAGAGATCGAATTGGAAGATCCCTTTGAGAA
>CAZYTI010000261.1:0-6337 GCA_964650065.1 uncultured bacterium | reverse complement strand
GACCAAAAATGGTTTCCTCATGGATTTGAGGTACACTGAACCTGACAACACGATTCTGCTCCATGACCCACAGAGAGTCTTCCAGGCTTACCGGGAAGGTGTCTTCACCCAAAATCACATTGGGATGATCCGTAACCAAACTTACTTGGGAAGCGGGCACACCCAATCCCATGAGCCACATCCTGACCCTATTGGCCCGCTGTTTGGCCAATTTCAGATTTGTTTCACCACTCAATGCATCGATAGAACCCATTATTTGTATAGTGATCTGTGGATTGGCTTTAAGTCTCTCGGCAAATGAATTCAGTACAGACGGAATGATCTCGCGATCGATATAGTACTCTTCTTTAATGATGCTCGAATTAAGATCAAAATAGATCTCAGGCACCAGCGGAATTTCAATGTAGTCATACTCGGTCCCAACCACATCAACCGTATCATCGACCACGACAATCCCTTTGGGTATAGAAATGACTCTTTCAACCCCTCGATTGTTCCTTTTTTCAACCTCGTAGATGATGGAATCAGCATCGATTATCACTTCAATGAGATGGGGACCTTTGTTGGAGGTCGACCATGTGATAAACAACGTTGTATCACTATGCGCAGCCATTCCCTGAAATGTGGTGAGGAGAATGTTCTCTTTTGTGGTTTCGTATTGAGATTGATAAATATCTTGGACCTTGACACGGAACGTATCATTTACTGCAATGCCATCATTGGCAAGGTTGATGATCAGTGTACCCTGTTCCGGTGTTATGGTGATCCAGGGAGAATGAAAAAATTCAATTTGGTTTACTGCTAGATCTGCAGAACGTATAACGAACTGCCCGATATTGTGTCTACCTCTCTTGGCCAGTCGTGCATGTTGTTTTATATCGTAGGCGGCCACGGCCCAGTGATAAACACCCGCCTCTGTCACCGGTGTCGCGAATTCGGTCGTGGGTGTTGATTGACATAACATGAGTGAGGGCTTCAAATCCGACATCATAAATGCGGGCATATCCCATTCCACCATCCGAATCGCTTCCTCAATCTTGCGTTCGTTTTGATCGATTAACACGAGATAGGTCACCTGATCAAAAGGATCAGGATCTTCTGCTTCCTCCCATTCCAGCATGACGATAGAAGATTCGCCCCTGATCCGGGCAGTGATGACTTCCGGATCGCCCATTTTGAAGGGTTCGGGTGCGACAGGATAATGGGAAAAACTTCCTCTGTATGTCTCTTGAAGAACATCGCCATAAGCGGCCTGGGCGATATCCATCTCAATGGCATCACCGTATCGTGTGGGAAGGCTAAAAATGGAAGTCATGATTTCATCGAAGCGTAAACTCACACCGAAACTGAGATCACCCAAATCGTTATATTCCTTTTTATAGCCCGCTCGCACACCAATAATATTGCGAAACCAAATTTCTCCTGCCACCCCAACCACCAGATCTCGGTTCCATACACCGACCACATCCGATGCCATGAGCAGGCTTATACCGCGGTACCGTCCAACACGGTAGGACGCACCTGCACGAATGATTTTGGGGAAGGAGGTTCCCTGAGTATCGTAGACCATGTTTTTTCCATAATTGAAGACAGAAACACCCAGAGATATGATTCCATAATCAAAAAGCCCGATACCAAATCCACCCAATCGAAACCGTTTGGATTTGTATAAAATGCCTGCGTCTGTAGCAATTCCCTTGGCAGAGTAGGTATCCAGATGACTGGAAACTCCCTTTACATTGATTCCCAGTGCCAAAGTCGGACTGATCCAATCGAGCCTGTGACCGATTGAAATACCGGCAAGGAAATGTCCGGCCGAAACAGGATCTGAATTCTTAATGGGATTCGTAGAATCCCAATCAGGCATACCTAAATAGTTGAACATAAATCCTACGGTGGTCTTTCTTGTCCCGATAAAGCGGAATTGTTGGGTGAATGTTAAACTTGCCTGATATACATCCATAAACCATTTATTGTATCCAGCCGACCATCCCCAACGCCTCATATGACCCAGCCCACCGGGATTCCAATATATTGAATAAATATCGTCGGCAACGCCTGTGAAAACACCACCCATCCCAGCGGGTCTGGCGCCAACGCCTATTTTCAAGAAAGGAAGTCCCACACTTCCCTGTCCGTAGAGTACAATCGGAAAGAGGGTCAACAATGATACCAGAAGGATAATAGCGCTTTGTGTTCGTGCTTTCATTCTCTTCCCCTTTCGTCACCGAACAACGATAAACTTACGGGCTATTTGAAACTTATCTGATGTAAGTATGGCGACATAGATGCCGCTCCCCATATCTCGCTCATGTTCATCTTTACCATCCCAGAATTCATAATGCTGCCCTGCGTTGAGACGTTCATATCGAAATTTTTTCACAAACGCGCCCGATATATCATAAATATTAATCTCCGCCGTCCCAGGCGTGCTCAATTTAAATTCCAATCGCAATGTACTGTCATATTCAGGCCGAAATACATTCTCTTCTATATAGAACTCTTTAGGACTCCGAATGATGAGTGTGGCAACATTGGACGTATCCAGATCACTAAAGTGATCCGTGGTTATGAACCAGAAACTGACGGTTTCTTCTTCAACGCCATCCGTCTTTATCTGTGTATCTAAATTCTGAAAATCGGGTGTGACAAATTTCCATTCATATTTTTTAAGAACAGAGTCTTGAAGGAAATCATATCCATAATGAGTGTTGGTGCTTCCATCTGATTCGTACAATATGCTCAAATCCTTAGAGACAATATCGTGGTGTACTCTTACTCTGACCCGAACAGTGTCTCCCGGTTCTACCTCAGATTCGGATAGCTCGATCTCAGGACGTTTTGGCGAACTTACATCGACCAGAACTTGAACACTATCCGCATTATTATCGGGAGTCTGTTCATCCTCCGATGTTGCCCAGAAAAGGTTGGTTAAATAGTGACTGCCCCTGCGCAAGAGCGTATCAACGACACAGGTATAGACAAATGTCTTGCTCTCATCGGGTTTGAGGTCAATACTTGGCCAACTCAAGGTATTGGTACTCATATCCAACGAAGCCGTACCACTCTGTTCATTCAGAAACGTGACCTCTGCTGGCAATCGATCAAAAAATGTTGTATTTCTGCAACTGAGGGCACCCTGGTTGACCACTGTCACAGTGTATTGGATGATATCTCCATTATCTGCAGTCTCGGTTTTGGATCCTTTAGTGACATTGAGATCAGGTGGTTCGAGGGGAATATAAGTCACCGGAACCCTTGCTGTATCGTTACTCGTATTTGAATCGAGTGTCCAATGAACCGTAGCCTCGTTCATTAATGGGATGGAATTCAAAATGCGCAACGTATCCTCAACCAAACAGATATAAGCAAATTCAATAAAACCATATACAGGTATGGAATCGATTCTCCAGCGAATGAGTGTGTCGCCCTGGACAGATTCCGGCGCTCTATCAGAACTTAAAAATTTCAACACATCGGGCAGGTCATCCTGAACCACAACGTCGGTCGCTGGCCGATGCCCAATATTTCTGACCACCACCGAATAAGTCACCGTATCTCCAGGCTGGACATACCAGTTGTTGTTGGCATCCATGGAATCACTCTTGGCAGTCTTGTCCATATTCAAATCCCCATCACCAAGAGGCGGAGTATAACTGCCAGTATCGCGTCCTGCCAATTCAAAATGGGCAACCGTGACATCTACCACCCGCTCATCCGCATCTTTGAGAGTATCAGACGAGAGATGGGAGAGCACATAGGATGGCTCTCCCATCTCGTCTATCTCTACTACTCCGAAGGCGATGTTTTTCACATTCGGATTGTTGGGTCTTGCTGTATCTGTACGGTGGTATTCCCATATACGATTCCATACACTGTCTACCAGTGTGGTAGTATCCAATTGGATCCTATCTGAAAAACTCAACCACTGTGTTGTACTGGCCAGACCATGGATGAAATTGTTGTTTTGGTCCAGGACATCCACCCACGTCAGAACGGGATTTGGAAATCCGGCGCTTCTTCCTAATATTTCATCATCTGAAATGGCTACTTTTTTCACATCGACGATCAATGTATCAACTCCTACCAGCACACCATCACAGGTATCCACGTTGTTCAATTCATTGGATTCATGTACACTATTATCGAGATCAACCACCACACGAATGGTGTGGAACCCTTGTGGAGGATCGAGCCACACACTCTGAACTTCAACTGAATCGGTAGCGGAGAGACCATTCAATGTTTGGACTTCGAGCTGCTCGCTTCCGTTAAAAAATCCGACTCGAAACATATTGGGTGCTTCGACAATGCTGTGGTTTTTGACCATGGCCCTGAGGATCAATGGATAATGAGGTGAGGGAGTACCGGGTGCTTGAATGCAACGCACCCTCAAATCGGGAAGTCCGAAACCGTAGAGGGTCTGGGTGGCTTCGTTGTCCTCGGCAGGGTGTCGTTTGCGCATATCACCCTCGCCGTATTGATTAATTCCTCGGGATCCAGGGGCATCCATGGACTGACCATTGCATAGTAAGTGATACGTAACGTATTTCCCGAATCGAGTGTTGTAGGAACATGCCATACAATCGAATCTGGATAAAGGGTAAAATCTGTATCTGAAAATTCAAGCGTTGTCGAATCCGGTAAGAGTAGCGCTTCTCTTTCAATAGTAATATTCATCAATGAATCGGGGAAAACATCTGTAATCCATATACTATCTGCTGGAATATGCCAATTACTCGTAATATCGAGTTCATAGCGAACCGTTTCATTAGCGATACCGTAGTGACGATTTCCGTCTACCGAATCTGAGAATACCGCTTTAGAAATTTTAACATTGGAAGGAAGCAGAGGGGCTCGATACTTACCTCTTCCTGATCCAATTTCATTATTTACGATCAATGAATCGACATCAACCCACCGCTCGGTTCCGTCGTGTTTGGGATCCGTACTTCCATGGGCCAGATAATACCCTCCCCGCAAACGACTGTAGATATCGGTATAGACCGAATCCAAATCATTTTTTGTAATATTTTCGTAAAATACACCGCCCGTACTGTCGGCTATTTGTCTGAGGAATCCCCATTCCTCTTCTCCGGCTTTTGGATCCACTAAAATCGTGAAGACAAGAATATCATTTACAGTGGCATCCGTTATAATTTTCTCAATCAACGTTTGTTTTGCCAGTTCATTAGTAACAACGGTTTCACCGCCATCCGAATGAATGACGACTATTCTCCTATTACTGACCGGTTCAGTAATACACGCCTGTACGCCCATGTCAATTCCATTAAGAATAGCGCTACCACCAAAATCACCGCCGGATACACCTCGCATCCCATCAATCTCATTGATCAAATCTTGTCTGACATCTGTGAATGGGTGCTCCTCGGTCGCAATATAATCGATCTTGACGAGAGATGCCCGATCACCATCGCCATCGAGCTGCAGTTCATTGATGAAGGCTTTTCCTGCATCGATCACTTCCGGCCACTCCTGATCCAATTTATTCGTACTTGTCGTCCGACTAAAATCCATGGCCAGGGCCACTGACACGCCTTTTTCCCTTACTTCTCTTACTTCGAAATTGCTCACACGCCGATCGACAGGAAGCAAGGGATCTTCTACGTGGTATTCTGTGATATGCTTCCAAATATCTCTAACCTGAATGCCTATTTCGGCGATACTATCGGGTGTCAACCAATTATTGATACTCGCCAGACCCGGAACATGGAGTCCTTTCTCGTCCGACACTTTAACATAAGAAATGATCGGTCTGGGAAAACCCGGGGTTTTACCATAATAATCGATATCGGGATTCGGACTGCGAGTGACCCATTGAAATTTGACATACAGCGTATCCTGCGAAAAAGCAAGATCAGGAAAAATGAATGGCATTAAGAACAGGCAATAAAGAAAGACGAAGAGAGACCGATGGTGAGTCCGTATACAAAAATGTCTCTGGTTCATTTCCACCTCTTCAGATCAATCATTGTGACGTTGGAAATGGTGTGACCAGAGACTTATCATGAATCAATAACATCCGACTATGCGCCTTCCCCTCCCTGTCTCTGGACGGTCCAACGTTACTCATAAACGCATAGATGTTACTGATTTTTCCCCTAAGGCATTGGTAATCAAAAGTATAAGAATATTTTATTAAAATGTCAAGTAAAAAATTAATTTTTCTTTAACAAGTATACCCTAATATATCTCATTATTATATAGATATTTTTCTCAAATATATTCAAATATGATAAAGGGATTCAACATGGCTCCGGCAAAACCCCACCCAGCACCAAAAACCGAAAAAAAAAACCATTCCGGCTGGAATGAT
>CAZYTI010000260.1:0-6370 GCA_964650065.1 uncultured bacterium | reverse complement strand
ACTCATACCGCCCCCAAACCTGGTTGCATTTTTTCGAGTAATACTACCATGTCCTCTCTATCGGATTCTGTCAATTTAGACCCACTCCCTTGATTATTTAAAAGAACTGCTCTTTCTGCATTTTTAGCGATGTCAATTAAACAACCTTCTAAATACCGAATATGGGCCTTTGTCAGATTTTCATCTTTACTTATAAAGAAAACAATATGATTCCAAAAATCTCTACCAAGATGTCCTTTAATTCTATCGCGAATTGATTCAGCTTCACCGATATAAACGGCAGACTTGTTTGTGTCGGGATTTATTCCTGTTAAAAAATACACACCAGAATTTTCAGATTCTTCTCTGGCTAAAATCTTTTCAATTTCACTGCGAGGACCTGCGATAGCTTTACCGGTCCAATTTGAAAGCTCAGCTGTTCTTAACCTTTTGGGATCGCCAAAGACCAAGAATATTTTGAGTGTTACGCTTGGCATAGATTCTCCTCAACCTGGACTCATTTTGTAAGTGTATTTAGGCCATTGATTGTAGGCAACAGCAGGATCATTTGATCTATATTGCCTGATAAATTCTGGTTCCTTTTTGTTTACTTCGTTTTCATCTTCTGATTCAAACAGGATTTCTTTTCTAACAGTAAAGTTCCTTCTTTGTTCCCGAGTGAAATCCCTCGCAATCAACTTACTGTCAGGGCTGCCAAAGTAGTCGATTGTATCAGTCAGATCATTGCCTCTCCCAGGCTGCAGAAGTAAGACCGGATGAGGATTTACGAATGGGAAAAGTTGTGCAGCTCTTACTCAAAAATAATTATAATAAATTCATAAATAAGATGCAATGGAAAAATACAAATTGAATCTTTGGCCGGAGCAAAACGTATCGTTAATAAAGGCCACAATGCCTGGGGTCAATAAATGAATGATCTCAGGAATCAAGTGTTGAAAAATTCCCAAACAGCCATAGGAAGCGCTCCATATGATCGAAAAAAAATCGTTTTTATCCCGTTCCGCCTGTGTTTTGTCTGCACGTAGACTCAAATGGCCCATCATTCTTTTCCTAACTTTAAAACTATTTACCTTTGTTCAAGCCGATGACTGGCCCTATTGGCGGGGGCCTCATGGCAATGGAATCTCTCATGAGAAAGGATGGAATCCCAGGTCACTGGATGGGGGGGCGAAGATCCATTGGAAGATTAAAGTCGGGATGGGTAATTCGTCAGTCACTGTGAAAGATGGGTTGATTTACACCATGGGAAAAGAGGATGATAATGATATTGTCTATTGTCTGAAAGAGGAAACGGGTGAAGAAGTGTGGCGGTTTACCTACGATTGCCCGGTTAGAAGTTATCAGGGGACCTTCTCCACACCGGTGACCGATGGCGAACATGTTTATACTCTGAGCCGTAATGGGGATGTATATTGCCTGAACGCCAGGACTGGAGCCAAGAAATGGTTTATCAATATCGTATTCAAATTTAACGCTGTGCAGCCCAAATATGGATTCAGCGGTAGTCCGGTCATTCACAAAGAAGCCCTTATCCTGAACGGGTGCAAGCACGGTATCGCTTTGGACAGAGAAACGGGTCACAAAATATGGGCGAGTGATCCGCAGAAGAGCGGGTATGCCACACCGGTCATCTACACGCATGACGGGAAAACCTGTATCGCCATTTTTTCTCATCGGCGGATCAATGGTGTTGATTTTGAGACGGGTGAACTGCTGTGGGATTTCCCATGGGTGTTTAATGATGGGGCCGATTCTGCGGATCCCGTGGTGGTCGGGAATCGTCTGTTCATCTCCACGGCCTACAGAAATGGGGCCACAATGATCGAGTTCACCCAAAACCCACCCAAACAGCACTGGTTTGATAAGGACATTCAGGACGAATTCGGGAGCAGTATCTACCTGGACGGATACCTCTACGTGCCTCACGGTGATTCGCGCCATCGAACGGCCTATCTGAAATGTATCGATTTCAATACCGGTGAGGTGATGTGGACCCGGGACACGGGTCACTGTTCCCTTATCCTGGTGGATGGAAAATTCGTTGTGCTCAATCAGTGGGGTGAACTGCTCATCATGGAGGCATCGAAAAAAGGTTGTAATGACATTTCCAGAGCCAAAGTTATAGAAACCTCCAGCAGTGTAAGGTGCTGGACTGCCCCGGTATTGGCCAACGGAAGAATCTATGTACGGACAAATACGGGTGATCTGGTGTGTGTGGATGTGTCATGATAGATTCATAATCCGAATTTTCCAAATCAGTCATTTTCAAAATTAGCTCTCTTTTTAACTTGATTTTCATCCAAGATTCACTTATTTTAACTAACCTGAACATTTGAACCACTCCACAATCCATAACTATCTTAAATTTATGAAATTTCATTACGAACCCAAGACCTCGATAATTGGTGATCCCAGATGAATGAAAAATCCGATACGGAACTGCTCAATAACGGAGATGAAGAAACCCATGGTGGAACCGTAGAGATGTCGAGAGATTTTATCATTGCACCCACGCGAGAAAAAAGTGCGCGACTGGTGAGTAAAAGAAGCACATTGGACGGGCAAAGCAGTGGAAAACGATTCAAAGATTTTATTAAAGATGTAAGATTCCCATCAATCAGGGGAAGGCTTTTGAAGAGGATATTTGCTTTGCCAAATCGGTTAATAACCTTTTTTAAGGGGGATACACGGAATGCCCCAAATAAAGAGATCCTGGATGGAGTCGAAAAAGAGGAAACTTTTAAATAATTCACATTAAACAAGGAGGGATTGCATGATGAAGCATTTGTCATTTCGAAAATGTGTGTGGTTATGTGTGCTATGCATCTTTTTACTGGTGGCCTCACCTTCCCACGCGGCTCAGAAAGTTAAAATCAGTTTTGATGATTATCATGGGTATGGTGCCACGTCCAAGTATCTTGAAAATGTAGCCAAAGCGTACCCAAAGATCACAGAACTGATGGAGATCGGAAAAAGCAACATGGGAAAGCCGATTTATGTGCTCGTGATATCCAACATGAATACGGGTACAACCATCGATGCACAGGTCAAGTTGCGGAATATGCGCAGAGAAGGTGTACAGAATGTCACCCCCATGAAGCCGTATCAGGGAAAACCGGGTCATTGGATTTGTGGTACGACTCACGGGAATGAGTATACAGGCAACGAGGTTTGTTTGTACATTATCGACAAACTGGTCTCCGGCTATGGTTCAGAACCCGAAATTACCCAACTCGTGGACGAGAAGACCTTTTACATCTGTCCTGTTGTCAATCCGGACGGTTTGTACAACAGTATCGAAAAAGGAATGTCGCAACGACAAAACAGTATGGAGAAGGACGACGATGGCGACGGCAAGGTCAATGAGGATGGTCCCGACGATCTCAACGGGGACGGGCATTTGACCCGGTTCAGATACAAAGATCCCGAGGGCCGATACCTCATCGATGACGTCGATTCGCGATTGATGATCCGATTGGGCAGGGATGAAAAAACCGACAAACCGCGTTATGCCGTCATCACAGAGGACAAGGACAACGATGGTGACGGTAAACGGGGAGAAGACTCCGAACGGGGTATCGATCTCAATCGTAATTTCCCTGAGGGGTGGTTCAATGAAAAGGGTTTTGCCGGAGGCGCCGGGGATTATCCGACATCCGCCCCGGAATCGCATGCCATTGCAGAATTTCTCACCAATCACAGAAATATTCTGATGGCTCAATTTTTTCATACTTCTGGAGGATTTACCTACAGGCCGCTGGGTACGGCCCCCCACAACCAACTACACGCCAAAGATGTCGCGGTTTTTGATATGATCATGGGGAAAAAATACCTGGAGATCATCGGAGAAGACGTACCCGAAGCCTGGCAAAATCCCGATTCCTTGGAAAAATACAAGGAAGAACTCGAAAAGACATCCAAGAATAAGTATGCCATTCAGCGTGGATATGTATTGCCCCGCGGCTGGAGGGTCAGTTACAGCGAAGACAGAGACACTCGCTACTCCTATGGTATGGCCACAGACTGGGCATACCTGCAGTACGGTATCTATTCCATCACCACCGAGCTGTGGAATCCGCAAAAAGATATTGAGGGTTTCCCACAGTTCACCGGTAAGGATGCCAGGCTAAACGTACAACGCGAATTATTGAAATGGCAAGACGAGAAGCAGGGAGGCAAGTGGTTCATTCCCTGGAAGAAATACAACCATCCTGAATTGGGTGAGGGCGAAATCGGCGGTTGGATTCCCAAATATCGCAGCAATGCCTATCCGGGACAACCACTCATTGGTGTGTGTGAAAAACACTGGCAGTTTGCAAAATTCCGGGCGGGCCTCACACCCAATATTGAAATTTCGGATGCCAAAGCCAAGGTGCTCTACACTACCGATGATGCCAGAGGCGGTACTGTTTCGCAGAAAGGCGATCAGGTCACCATTAAGAGAGGGGGGGCAAAAGGGAAATATAAAGTTGTAGAGGTGACGGCAAAGATCAAAAACACAGGTAAATTAGCGACACATGTTGCCAGAGGTGCACAGCTTGCCTGTAACCGGGAAGATGTGGTCTGGTTGATCGGCGATCGTGAAAAGGTCACCTTCCTTCAGGGTGCACCTTTTAAAAAGTTGGGTGTGCTTGAAGGCGTCATGAAAATTCCGGGTTATCGGGGAAGAGCCGGAGAGCCGGCCCAGTCGGGTCAACCGCAAGGCTATGGGGGATTCCGTCGTTTTAGGACGGCTCCCGAGATACCCAAACAGTTGAGGTTGAGACAGAAAAGCGATGAGAGACCGGAAGAAAAAAAGACCGGCCCCACCCGGGAAGTCAAATGGCTCGTTGCCGTTGAGGGCGATTCACCCCTTAAAATTGTGGTCTCATCACAAAAGGGCGGTACCAGGGTGAAAAACCTTACAATTAAATGAGAATTGTGATGACAAAATTATGCCACAAAGATTGGTAAGCGGAGGTAATTACTATGAAAACAAAAATAAATTTAAAATCCATATCTGGTGTTATTCTTGTTGTCCTTTTGACAACTCTAGCGATGACACCGATATATGCCCAGAAAAAATTGCAAGTCAATCCGGGTGGGTACCATGGGGAGCTGGATTTCCCCATAAGCTGGAAACGCTACTACTCGTATGCCGAGTGGACAAAAATTATGCACGATGTTCAGAAAGCATACCCCCATTTGGCCGATATCGAGAGCATTGGAAAGAGCCGAATGGGACGTGACCAGTACCTCCTCACCATTACCGCGAAATCGACGGGAAGTCACACAGACAAGCCTGCCATGTGGGTCGATGGGGCATTACATGGTAATGAGGTAAACGGGATTACCTGTTCCCTCTACCTGATGTGGTATTTGGTGACGCGATACGATTATGATAAACATGTGTACGATCTGGTGAATAATTGCACATTTTACATTCTTCCCGGATTACATGTGGACGCCAATGAATCGTTTGTGATGTATCCCAACACGCCCAACAATCCGCGGGAACCCTACAGACCCGAAGACAACGACGGCGATGGGCTGTACGATGAAGATCAAACGGAAGATGTAGACGGTGATGGGGAGCTTTCCACCATGTATGTGGAAGATCCCAAAGGAGAATACAAGCTGTCGGCCGACAAACGGCAATTTGTCCGGGTCGCCAATGTCCTGGAAGATGTGCTCCGGTTTCGCCGTGTCGCTTCCGAAGGGTATGACAATGATGGTGACGGTATGATCAATGAAGACGATATCGGCGGTCCCGACCCGAACCGGAATTTTCCGTATGGCTGGAATCTGCAGGCAGGCAATCCCTACCCCATGTCCGAATATTGTACACGCAACGTGTTCGATTTTCAGCTTGTTCATCCCAACATCTATGCGAGTTTTCATTACCACAATACGGGCAGGTTGATCATGTATCAGGCGCCCCCGGCCGTCCAATCTCGGAATCAGAATGAGCAGGAAAGGCAGCGGGCACAGCAAAGGACTCAGCAGCAGATGGAGATGTTGCGCCAGACCAATAAATATGCTCATATCATAGACCGGCAGGTGGCTCCGGAATACCAGCACGATCTGGATGTTCAGTCCGCCATCGTAACGATGGGAGCGCGAATCATGAAGAATTACCGTCCGACCCTGGGCGGACTCAGCGGACAGGCGCATGCGGCAGCCTATTACATGTTGGGAGCCTATTCGTATTTAATCGAGCTTTGGGGTACACCGGCCTTTGAAGCCGATGAAAATGACGATGGCCGGGTCACCGACGATGAGTATCTCAAATGGATCGATCTCGAATTGGCTGGAGAGGGCTGGGTCCTGCCACATAAGTGTGATCATCCGGATTTAGGCGAAATATGGATCGGGGGGACGCCCAAAAAAC
>CAZYTI010000259.1:0-6373 GCA_964650065.1 uncultured bacterium | reverse complement strand
GTGGGTTATGGGTTGGATACAGATGATCTCGGGCAAATCTTTTTAATTGGACAGATGGGAGGATCTGCCTATTTGGGTGACCAGATGCTTTCCGGCAAAGGCGGTGCGGATATTGTGATCGGTAAATATGATGCTTCCGGAGAGGTTGTATGGGCAAAGAACATGGGTGGTGCAGACTGGGATATCGGATCAGACATCTGCAGGGCATCAGAAGGAGAGTTTTTCTTTACAGGAAAGTTCTCAGAGAATATCTCAATGGATGGGCATGATCTGAATGGTGCAGGGAAAACAGAAATGTTTATCGCTAAGATCGTGACTCTGACCACTAATGTCGAAGCCATTACTGGAAATAACTTTCTTCCCGACGTGTTCGAACTCTTTCCCAACTATCCCAATCCCTTCAATGCAACAACAACGATCACGTATTACATACCCCATCAATCCAGGGTAACAATAACAATTCACGATATTTTGGGACAGGATGTGGTGACCCTGGTTGATGAAGTCAAACCATCAGGAATGTTTCGGGTCGAATGGGATGGTAAGAATAGTGGTGGAGATCCGGCAGCGACCGGTTTGTATATTTGTTCCATGAAAACCGGTCAATTTTCACAGTCCACAAAACTCATGTTATTGAAGTAAATATAATGAGGTATAACTATTTAACCTCGAAGATTCTCATTAAACTTGGAGCCTGTCCTGCCCGCCGTGCCCGCGGCAGGCAGCAGGTGGGGAGTCTTTGTGGCTATAAATTTTTCAAGTTAGAAAACGGGAAAGCGGATTTTCTTATTGTTTTTCTTCTGTACCTTCTTGTTTGTCGGGATGTCTCTGACGCTCTCCTCTTCTGCCTGATCTGTCTCTGGAGGAGGATCCCCCTTCGATTCTCCGGATGACCCTTTCTAAATACTTCTGTCTGTCGTCCGGATTAAACAGTTTTTTCTCTTCAAATACAAAGTAAACGATGTTCCTTTCGATCTCTGCCTGGAGTCGGCAGATGTTTTGGAGTCGGGTTTCGATCTGTAAGGTATCTGGAAATTCTGCTAAGAGGAGTTGTCCCAGGCCTTTTCTTTCTGCATTGAGTTGTTCCTGTACGGGCTTAATCTCCGGCATGAATTTGTTGTGCATGCGTTCAAAGTGCGCTCTCCACTCGGGTGAAAGCGTTCTCTGTTCTCCTGATGAACCTCGCCGAGATTCGGTTCGAGTTTCGGCCTGTTGCTCGGACTCCTTCTTGCCCCATGTTTTATAACCCAATGCGGCCAGAAACGCAACATTAAAGGTGAGAGAAAAAATCAGTAAGAAAATGGATTTTCTATTTTTCATGGTCACTTCTCTCCCTGGATTTACTCTTGAATGGCAAGTGTAAATAAAGCATCCCCCAGGGATGCGCTGGGAAAATCGTCAAAGCTGTCGAGCTGGAGGGCTTCTACAACTTCCTCTTCGAGTATGGGAGTTTCATATCTGAAATCGCCATTCCTGCCCACGATATTGCCAACCAGTAAGCCAAGTGCCAGGGCCACAATTGCCGAAGCCGGTATCAATACACGGTCTACCCAGGTCAATTTCTCTTCCTTCTCCTGTGAAGCCATTCGTGTCTTGAGTCGAGCATAGAAATAGGGAACCGGTTTGTGATCAGGCAGTATTCCGATGGCTTCCCAGGTATTCCTTATGGACTGCAGATGATTTTGACACTGCTTGCAGTCTTGGAGATGGTCGTCTATCCATTTCCGGTCGCTCGTTTCTATCTCGCAGTCCAGATACGCCGACAATTTATTTTTCACTTCTCGACATTTCATGGCTAATCCCCTTTCTTCATCATTATTTGAAACACCTGTTTCATGTAAAATCTTGCGCTTTTTATGGAATAAACGGTCTTAGTTTTTTCTCCAGATTTAACTTCGCCCTATGCAACCGGGATTCTACAGCAGAAATGGAACAATCCATCACTCTGGCGATCTCTTCATAGGAAAGTCCTTGAAATCGTTTCAACAGGAGCGCGGTTTTCTGGTTGGGAGGTAAAGTATCGATGACCTTGCGAACCATTTCCTGTTTTTCTTTTTGTTCCAATAGCTGATCGGGTGAATGAGCAGCACTGATCATCGGATTTTTTTCTTCATATTTCCGATGGACATCCCATGGGACCAATCGATTCCACTTTCGATCACGAATCCGGTTGAGGGAAAGATTGACGGCGATTCTGTAAAGATAGGTGGATAGCTTCGCTCTGGGTTCGTATGAACTCGCGGCTTTATGTAAGCGGATGAACACGTCCTGTGCCACTTCCTCGGCATCTTCCTGATTGCCCAGGTACCGGATACACAGGCCGAGAATGGAATCCTTATACCCTTCCACGATCTGGCGGAAGGCATCTTCATCACCGTCCCTGACCCGCAGCATCAGTTGAATATCATCGGTGAAATTCTCCGGTTGGACAGCCACCCTCTGTTTTATCGTCGTCGTTTCTTCCGTGTCGGAACCTTTTTTATGTTCGATTTTAACCATGTATCAAAGAATATATTCATAGACCTGGAATAAAACAAGGATTTTTCTAGGTTGCCCAGGTGGGTAGGTTAGGTGGTCTCCACCTTCAAGGTGGAGACCACCTGAATGATGACGATTACTTTCAAAATATCCGATGTACTGTCTGTCACAATCGTGAAGAAAAAAACTTTCGAGTCAAATATGAAAAAGTTGTGGATTCGGTCACTTTAGTCGACTTAGTCGGAAATCATTATCAGAAGGAAACATGTCCTTCCGACATGCTTCTCATAACTCAATCCTTATCACAGTACCCTGCCCGGGTTTACTTTCCTTGATGAACAGTTTTCCCCTGTGATATTCCTCGATGATTCGTTTGGCCAGGGACAATCCCAATCCCCAGCCCCTCTTTTTTGTGGAATAACCGGGTTTGAAAATACGATTACGATTTGATGATTCGATGCCTTTTCCATTATCCTGGATTTCTAAAAAAAGTTTTTTCCCGTTTCCGATCGTTCCCACCCTGATGTCGATTCTTCTCTTTTCTTTATCCATGGCATCCAGGGCGTTTTTCATGATGTTTTCCACGGCCCATTGGAAAAGACCCGCATTGAGTGCAATTTGGGGAACTTCCTGGTAGGATTCATGAATGGTCACCGAGCGGCCCATCTGAGGGGCTCTTATCCGGATATATTCTACGACCTCTTTCAGGACGGTAACCATATTTTTTTCTTTGAGATCCGGTTTCGAACCGATCTGGGAAAACCGGTTGGTTACCCTGCTCAAACGCTGGAGATCCCGTTCCATCTCTATAGTAATTTGATCTATATTGGATCGTTCCTTCGAGCGAATGACTTCCACCCAACCCATCAGGGAGGAGAGCGGTGTGCCCAATTGATGGGCGGTTTCTTTGGCCATGCCTACCCAGATCGATCGTTGCTCACTCCGTTTGATGTTGGCATATCCGATGAAACCCACCAGGATGAAGAGTCCAATGATACCCACTTCAATATAAGGCAACCACTGCAGCTGTTGTATCAACCGGGAGTCGCCATAATGTAGGTACTGGAGGACAGTATCCTCCCATTTAATGGGTATGGGATCGATTTCTCTGTCCATGTGCTCCACCATGCGTCCCACTCGATCCAGTGATTCCCTGGATAGATCGGCAGGATCCACATCGATCCCCTTCCAGCCGATGGGATTATTTTCAGTATCTGTCAGGATGATGGGGAAATTGGTTTTGGAAATGACTTCATCGAAAATAAAACTGATATCTTCCGAGGACTCTCTCTTGGCGACATCTGCATACAAATGAGCGAAGTAAATGACCAATGCCCTGGCCTCATCCCTCAATTGGTTCACGATATGTTGGGTGTAGAGATGAAGGAATAGACCGGACCCGACCACGAGTATGAGAAGAATGCTCCGGTAGCCACCTAAGAGCCGATTGACGGTATTTCTCATCGATTAATCCTTATGTTCTACGACCGCTTTTTCGATTTTTCGCATCACGATAAAAAGCCAATAGGGCTTATGTGGACTTAAAAACATGTTGAGAATGTCACACAAGGCCCCCAATAAATGGAACCGATATGTGTATGTAAAACGCATTTCACAATTGGGACAAATAGACTCCCATGATTTGGCCCTGGTCCACAGTTTGGGAATCCAGGAAGTGGGGGGTACCCATTTATGTTTTATACGATTTAAAAATGGATGATATCCCCTTTTGCGGCCTCCAAATTGGATGTTTTGGATAACACAATATTCGGGGAAAAAAGTTTGAATTTTAGGCAAATTGAGGTTTCTCAAATGATAGGATCGCTGAAAAATATACCGACACTCGGGACATTGAATGAGATCTTTTTCGATGGTCTCATTATTGGGAACCGTGAGAAAAATGTATTTTTTGCTTATTCTTTTCATCTCCCGGATAGTCCCATGGAGTACTTGGTCGTCCAAATGCTCCAATAATTCGCTGGAAAAGACCATGTCGAAGGATTGGTCGGGGACATCGATATGATCCGCTGATGAGAGAATTGAACGGGTTTTCAAGTAACGGAGGGCGTTTTTGCTTCTGTCTACACCAGTCACATCGTATTTTTGGGCCAATTGGTTCGTGATTGTCCCATCGCCGCAGCCGATGTCGATGATTGTTTTTACATCAGCGGGGATCATGGCGAAAATTTTATTCAGTTTTCCCTTGAGATGGGCACTTAAATCCGCTTTCTGCCATTCATAGTGCTCGTAGCAGTTGGGATTGTCCAACTTATTCTGAAATTCGAATTTTTTCATTGATTTTTTTTCGATTATTCAATCTCAATCCTATGATCACTCCTGTTACCAATAGAAGAGCTGTAAATATTGTTAGTGTGAGTCCTATTTTAAACAACTTGGAACTATATTGAAACTCCACATTGTGGTTCCCGGGTTCCAGAAATACACCCCGAAATGCATAGTTTGCTTTTACGATTCGCTTTTCCTGACCGTTTACATAGACCTTCCATCCGGGGGGGTAGTCGTTGTCACTCAGGACCATCAGGGCGGGTGTCTTCACCCGAACATTCATTTCAATTTGATGAAGGTCGTAAGCCGTTATAGTGGCCCGGTTACTGTCTGATGCCACGATCCGGAAGGGCGGTTTTTCCTCGATGACGGTGGTTAAAAGCGGATCAAATCCCCCCTGGGTCATGTACCCCAGGATGGCCTCTTTCCCTTGAACCGTAATGACTTTTTCGGGAAAGTACACCCGGGGAAGAAAATCTCTATATTCGAACACGCCGTTGCCGCCCCGGTTGTCCGGAGGTGAAACCATCCGCAGGGTCGTGTCCGGCAATGGATATGGGCTGACAATATATCGGACATTGGTCAGTTTTTGAAATTGATGCTGAAGCGTCAGGTCCCGAGGTGAAAGCTCTGAAGGTCGCTTCCAACTGTACCTTCCCCCTTCCATCTTCAAATATTTTTGCAAAAATCCATCGGGTCCCCTGGGGATTCCGAAGGCATCCACGAGCTCCTGATACCGTTTCGGCTTTGCGCCGTGGTATCCCCACACGTTCTGGATGAAGTGGTACATGTGCCAGTTGGGCGACCTTTGATCTCCAATGCGCATGATCCTGAAGGGTTCTTTTTCTCCACGATTTAACATTTTTGTTTTCAAGTAGGTAACATCCGGTGTCTCAGTAAAATAGGCTTTTTCATCCCCAATGGGTCTGAACTCCATTAATTTACGATCCAGGCCCCAGAGATCAAGAAAAAGCAATATTATTAGGATTGTAGGAAGCCTTTGGGATTTTAATTTGCCCTTTAACGTCATGAGCAGGACTGCGGCTGTGATGGCAAATAGGATGAGTGATTTAAATCCATCCCCCAATGCCTTATTATAGGCGGTTATACTATTCTGACCTATCTTGGCGGCCCAGCCAAGATACAATCCCTTTCCCAGTAAAAGAATCAAGAAACTTAGGATGAACACACCCCCGAAAGCCATCAAATACCGCTGTACATGTTTCGATCCTATCGTCGTGGATTTTTTTTTCAGATCTAAAAGACCCTGGATACCAAATCCAGCCAAAATGACCATCGAGACCTGATAAATAATCTGGTTCATTTTAGGCGCACGTTATTTATTGAAAAAGGGCAGGAGTTTGAACATGGGTCCGTAGAGGATGGGGAGGTGCTTCCCAAAAGAGATGAACAGGACGATCAACGCAAGGATAGTCAGGAACCAGGTCATTCGATTTCTGTTGATGACCATGGCCAATCCGGCTAAAATAAACGTGACCAATCCAAAATAGAGGGGAAATGAGGTGAAGGGCATGGGCCCCCAGTAGGTTTCACCACCGAAACCCATGAAAGAGGGAATGAAAAAGGTGAGTATCTCGGATGGCGGGAA
>CAZYTI010000258.1:0-6441 GCA_964650065.1 uncultured bacterium | reverse complement strand
ACATTCGGATACAGTATCAACAAGTCCAATCCCTTCCTGGAGATGGCCGATCTCCTGGTTGCAGAAACGACCTGTGACGGTAAAAAGAAAATGTATGAGCTCCTGAGTGAAAGACATCCCATGGTGGTCTTGGAGTTGCCGCAAAAACCGGATGAGGACCATGCTTTTGAGCATTGGTTGAAAGAACTTCAAAAATTCACGGCGGAACTCGAAAGCCGATTCGGCGTACAAATCACCGATGAACGTATCGAGCAAAGCATACGAGAAATGAACAGGGAACGGATGCTGCGAAGAAAGTTAGCAGAATTGATGCAGGATGAAAATCCACCGCTGACAGGGCATGAACTCCTGGACCTGAAAAGCCTGATTTCCTGTATTCCCGCGGATCTGGAACAATACGAAAAGGCATTGGACATACTCCCGGGGCGCACATTGGATCCGCCCGCACATTCACGAGTCAGGGTGCTTCTTACCGGTGTGCCACTCCCCCATGGTGCCGAGCGTGTCATGGAAATCATCGAAACCAACGGTGGACTGGTGGTATGCCAGGAGAATTGTACGGGGCTGAAACCCATTTTGGAGGATATTGAGGAAGGCACAGAGGATCCAATGAGGGCTCTGGCGGTGAAGTATTTCCATATTCCCTGTTCGGTCATGACGACCAATCATAGACGAATGGATTCTATTCGCGATCTGGTAAAAGCATACAGGCCTCAGTGCATCATCGAACTGACATGGCAGGCATGTATTACTTATGATGTCGAATCCTTTTATGTGAAGAAACTGGTGGAAGAAGAATTGCACATGCCCTATCTGCGCATTGAAACCGACTACTCTCCATCCGACTCGGCCCGTATCGCCATGAGGGTACAGGCCCTCTTCGAAACGGTGAAAAGCCAATAAAAAACCCGGGATTGTCGATTGAAGACCGTTGCATACAGTTGCCCCTTCGTTCCACCGGAATGGATGCACGATCATTTTCCGAAGCCCTGGCATCATTTCATGAGACCGGAGAGTGGGTCATTAAAAATCAGGCCAATAGCTAGGGTGCTCCCAGAGGGATACCCGTTGCCCTCATCGGCGGCCCCCTGTCTAAACAGGATTTTATCCTGTTTGATATCATTCAAAAAGCGGGCGGTGTGGTCGTACTCGATGGCACAGAAACCGGGGGGGGAATCATCGCCGAAAGCATCAGAAAGAAATGTAACCTGCCCGTCGTCGAAATCGAAGTTCCCCCAGTCTGCGATGCCATGAAGCCATCTCTTCGCACCCGCTTCGCAGCCCTCATCGAAGTCATCATGGAACGGAGAAAAAAATGATCTTTGCCGGAATAGATGCCGGATCCAGGGCAATCAAGACGGTTTTAATGGATGAAAATCTCCGGATCGTGGGATCCGGCGTAAAGGATCAGGGTGTGAATCAGGTGGCCTTGGCGGAAAGCCTCCTCGATCAGACCCTCGAGAAGCTGAATTTCAAGCGGAACGACATCACCTATACCGTGGCCACGGGATACGGCCGGGATGCCCTGGAGTTCCCAGACACGAGAATCACCGAGATTACGTGTCACGCCCGGGGTGTCCGATACCTCGAACCCAAGGTCCAGACCATCATCGATATCGGCGGTCAGGACAGCAAGGTCATCCGATTGGACTCCGGGGGAAAAGTCCGTGATTTCGTCATGAACGATCGCTGTGCGGCGGGTACGGGACGGTTTCTCGAAGTCATTGCCCATCGACTCGAATTGGACATCTCCGATCTGGGGCATGTGGCCCGGGATGTTCAAAAACCCGTGGCCATCAGCAGTATGTGTGTTGTCTTTGCTGAGACAGAAATCATTGGGCTCCTCGCTTCGGGTGAAACCAGGGAAAACATCGTGGCCGGTGTCCAGAAATCCATCGCATCGCGGATTGCATCCATGGTGGGACGTCACGTGGCGGAGCCAATCATATTTACCGGCGGTGTGGCCATGATTCCCGGAATGGAAAAAGCCCTGGAGACCGCTCTCGACCATCCGGTCGACGTCGCAAAAATCCCTCAAATGACCGGGGCCCTGGGTGCTGCCCTACTCGCCTCACAGCAGCAGTGATAAATAGTATTGGTGCTTGCCTGCCCGCTTACTATATTAAACTGATAATTTTATCAATAACCGGCAGGCGGATGTATTGTATTTTGTGCTTTAAGAAAGTAGTCATTTTCATACACCCCTTGTCCAGTAAAAAATATGGGTAAAGATAATCTTTGGAATGAAGATTTTTGTGAGGATTTAAAAGACATGCAGGAAGCTGATCAAACACAAACGATTGCCGAAGAACTGAATCTGAAAACATCTCAGATATCGGCGGTTATCAATCTCTTATCAGAAGACAGCACCGTTCCGTTTATTGCCCGTTATCGAAAAGAAGTCACCGGGGATTTGGACGAAGTCATCATAATCGCCATCAGAGACCGTCATCATCAGCTTCTTGAACTCAGTAAAAGACGGAAAACGATTCTGAAATCATTGAAGGAGCAGGATGAGCTGACACCCGAACTCGAAAAAAAGATACACAATGCCAAAACCCGTTCCGAGCTCGAAGACATTTATCTACCATACCGGCCTAAAAAACGAACGCGAGGCAAGATCGCAAAGGAAAAGGGTCTGGAGCCCCTGGCCCAGGAACTCTTTGCCCAAAAGTCTTTTAGTCTCCGGAAAATCGAAGCGGAATTTGTCAATCCCCAAACGGGTGTGAACTCCATCGATGAGGCGCTTCAGGGTGCCCGGGATATTATTGCAGAATGGATCAATGAAAATCCGGAAGCAAGGGATAAAATGCGTCGCCTATTTAAAAAAGAGTCTCTCCTTTCTTCCAGGGTGATAAAAACAAAGCTAAAAGA
Organism: uncultured bacterium; assembly: GCA_964650065.1. Classification (GTDB taxonomy): domain Bacteria; phylum Zhuqueibacterota; class QNDG01; order QNDG01; family DSAB01; genus CAZYTI01. The sequence continues at coordinate 3,567 of CAZYTI010000258.1, read as the reverse complement.
GGCCGTTAAGTATAAAGATTATTTTGAATGGTCAGAACCCATTGCGTCGGCCCCGTCTCATCGGTTTCTCGCCATACTCCGGGGCGCCAAAGAGGGATATTTGACCTATCATATCCTGCCCGAAGAGGAAAAGGCCATAGGTATTCTCGAAAAACAATTTGTCAAATCGAACAATGAGGCATCAGAACAGGTACGTCTTGCCGTTCAAGATAGCTACAAGCGGTTGTTGAGTCCCTCCATGGAAACAGAAATGCGAATTTTGTACAAAGAAAAGGCAGACGTAGAAGCGATAAAAGTATTTATCGAAAATATTCGGGAACTTCTATTGACACCCCCCATGGGTCAGAAGGCCGTCCTGGCCATAGATCCCGGCCTCCGCACAGGATGTAAACTGGTCTGTCTGGACAGGCAGGGTACTTTGTTGCATACAGAAACCATCTATCCCCTTCCGCCTCAAAATAAAACAGAAGCATCCGGACAAATCATCAAGGAACTCTGCAGGAAATACGGAATCGAAGCCATTGCCATCGGCAACGGCACAGGGGGAAAAGAGACCCTCTCTTTTTGCAAAAATCTCGGCCTCGATGAGTTGCTCATTACCATGGTGAATGAGAGTGGCGCCTCGGTGTATTCCGCCTCCCAGGAGGCCCGCCGGGAATTCCCCGATTATGATGTCACCGTAAGAGGAGCCGTCTCCATCGGGCGGCGACTGATGGATCCCCTGGCAGAACTCGTGAAAATTGATCCAAAAGCGATTGGTGTGGGCCAATACCAGCATGATGTGAATCAAAAGTCCTTAAAGTTGGCTCTGGATGATGTGGTCGTCAGTTGTGTGAACGCTGTAGGCGTTGAAGTCAATACGGCCAGTAGTCGGCTCCTCAGTTATGCCTCCGGCATTTCGACCAAAGCCGCCGACGGGATTGTGACCTACAGGGAGGCGCATGGCCCTTTTGCTTCTCGTAAAGATTTCAAAAAAGTGTCGGGAATGGGCCCAAAAACATTTGAACAGGCCGCCGGATTTTTAAGAATTCGGAATGCCAACAATCCTCTTGACAGAAGTGCTGTTCATCCCGAAAGTTACCCTGTGGTCGAAAAAATGGCCTGCGATCTTTCCTGCAATGTTTTCGAACTCATGGAAAATGATTCATTGAGAAAAAAGATCGAATTGAAGCACTATGTTACGGAGACCGTTGGAATGCCCACGTTACGGGATATCCTTTCTGAACTGACCAAACCGGGACGTGATCCACGAAATAAATTCGAAATCTTCAGTTTTTCCGATGCGGTGAATGACTTAAACGATCTAAAAATCGGCATGAAACTCCCCGGCGTCATTACCAACGTCACTGCATTTGGAGCCTTCGTTGACATAGGTGTACACCAGGATGGGCTCATACACATCAGCCAGCTTTCTGATCGTTACGTGAATAATCCCCATAAGGTGGTAAAAGTAAATCAAAAAGTGATGGTGACCGTCCTCGACGTCGATCTTGCACGAAAAAGAATATCGCTTTCGTTGAAACAAAAGCAGGAACAAGGATGAGAATCCCCCGTATTATAAAATATTATACTTTCTCATAAAATTTCCTTATTTTTCTTCATGAGACAGACATGAAACCACACCTGCCTGCCGTAGGCAGGGAGGTCACAAAGAAAAACTCTGTGTACTCTGTGGTTAATTTTTAACAATAGGACTTCAGATCGAAGGAGGCCATGATGAAAGCACATATTGTCACTCTGCTGTTGGCAATTTCAACTCTATCAAATGGGACCAAGGTTCAGGGACAGTCCCATTGGGCACAATTTCGGGGCCCGGGGAGTATGGGCATTGCGCCTTCCGATGACAAGTCATTACCGGTAGAATTCAACGAATCAAAGAATATGATCTGGATGTGTGCATTAAGCAAGGGCAATTCATCCCCCTGCATCTGGGAAAATCATATATTTCTGACAGGATATGAGGACAAGGCGCTTCATACGATCTGCATAGATCGAAAAACCGGAAAAACCCTCTGGCAGCGGACAATCACAGTCGAAAATCTTGAGAGGATGCATCCCATCAACAATCCGGCCTCGCCGACGGCCGTGTCCGATGGAGAGCGTGTGTTCGTGTATTTCGGTTCCTATGGGCTGTTGTGCTACGATTTCAAAGGGAATGAAGTCTGGAAAAAACCCATGCCCATTCCGCGTATCATGTACGGATCATCGGCTTCACCGATATTGGCGGGTGATTATTTGATCTTCATCCACGATTCCAACACAGAGTCCTATGTAGAGGCAATCAAACCCAAAACCGGTGAAACGGCCTGGAAAGTGCAGAGGGAAGGATTTAAGGGAACCTGGTCCACGCCCATGGTCTGGGACAACAACGGTGTCGATGAAGTCGTGGTCTACGGAATCTGGTGGATGAAGGCCTATGATCTAAGGGACGGATCGGAACGTTGGTCCTTACCCGGACTCACTGATGAACCGATTATCACACCGGTAGCCGGGGACGGATTGTTGTTTTTATCTTCCTATAATATGAAGACAAATCCTGAGGTTATCGGATTACCCGAATTCGACGAACTCTTAGAGGAATATGATAAAGACAAGGATGGCCAGCTGACCCGTGAAGAGATCAAAGACAATCAAAGCATCCTGTCCCGATATGATGCCGATGGAGAGGGTGACCATCCTCTGCGTGGCTTTTTCAGGTATCTGGACGTGGACCGCAGCGAAAAGATCACCGTCAAGGAGTGGCGCAAAATGATCTCCTTCCTGGACAGCTTCGAACAGCATAACGCCCTGTTGGCGATTCGCCCCAGTGATGGCGAAAAGGAGACCGAAATTGTCTGGAAACATGCTTACGGCGTTCCTGAGTGCCCTTCACCCCTGTATTATGAAGGACGGATTTACATGGTCAAAAACGGGGGGATCGTTTCGTGTCTGGATGCCAAGACAGGTGAACTGAAATACCAGGACAAACTGAGATCCGGTGGACCTTATTATTCGTCGCCTGTCGTAGGGGATGGAAAAATATATATCGGCTCGACGCGTGGGGTAGTGACCGTATTTGTGGTGGGTGAAGATCTAAACGTGCTGGCACGAAACGAGTTGAAAGAACGCATTATGGCCACCCCTGCCATCGTGGATGGAAAGATATATGTGAGAACCGAAAATCATCTGTATGCGTTTGGTTTGACTCAGTAATTCTCTCGTCCTCCAACCCTGACAGGGTTCTTGAACATTCCAGACCAACTTCCCTAATCTGACAACAACCCTGTCAGGGTTTAAATACGCACTAACGCTCTACGCTCTCACGCTCTACGCACTAACGCTCTACGCACTAACGCTCTCACGCACTCACGCACTCACGCTCTCACGCACTACGAACTACGCACGACGCACTCACGCTCTCACGCTCTACGGCCTCTCAATCGGCTCCAAAACCGATGGGCGCCACTGCACGATGCCTTTCTGTTTAATCATCTTCTCAATTTCATCCAACTCCGAAGGAGCAAAACGGGTGAGATTCTCTATACCATCCTCTGTCACTACGATGGTATCTTCGATGCGCATATAGAG
>CAZYTI010000257.1:971-6473 GCA_964650065.1 uncultured bacterium | reverse complement strand
AGACGGTATTTGGATGGGTCGATATATTACCGATTCTCATCGACACAAGTCTCGGAGATGGTTAGGGACACCCTCAATGTGACAACGGGTATGGTCAATTACCGGTACGATGATGATCTCCAGGAACTGGTTCCGGATCCTGATGGAGACATCTTCCTCCGTACCATCCAGACGGGTCAATTTCTACCCATTAATGATTTGAAGATGGGGGTTGAGTTCCGTCTGGATGGTGCACGAATCTGGCAGGAAAAAAAAGGATTGAAGCGTTTTATTGCTTCCTGGAGGAGTCGAACATTGATTCGGATCGAACGCAAGGACAAGGAGAGAAGCTTCGGTCTGGTGAATCGATCCGCATTCCAACCGCGCTGGGGGCAGGATTCGACGGTGGTTATGGGTTTGATGCTGTTTCATGAGGATTTGGAATACACAGCACCCAAATCCGGATTTACCATGAGACTGCGCTTTCGAAATGAGGATTCGGAGAACCATCAGTTGGTGCAGGAAGGAATGGTACGCCATGTCCGGGAGAGGAGCCTGCGTATCAAGGCTACTCCTGTTAGCCTGGTGGGCCTCCTGGCAGAATATCAGAATCGGGGTGAATCGAAGACCTATACGACACGAGCCTGGTCGAGTCGAGATATCCAGTCGCATGCATGGACTCTGGAGGCATCCTATCGGCCGAAGCAAAAGATCGAAATGGCATTAAAGGCCAGGATTAAAATTGCGAGAGATCTTTATCCTGATCCGTATACTGAAGCCACGTCGATCTTTTTAATGCCGCGGTTTGGCTATTCTTTACGGGGGAGGGGACATCTGCGGACTGAGTTGGAAATCGGGCAGGTGAGATCCAACCCCAAAGATCGGTCGTTGCCATACGAGATGTTAGGGGGCGATCAACCCGGCCGTACACTGAGATGGTCGGTTCTTTTGACATACCGATTGACAGGGCATGTCATGGCAACCTTGAATTATCGTGGACGACAGGAACCCTGGCGAAAGCGGCTTTACCAGATGGGCCAGGTTGAGGTGAGAGCATTCTTTTAATGACGCCCACTCAGGGGCAGAGGATTCATCGACGTTGACCCAAGGTGAATCATTCTGAATGATTGCGTTTCCAAACGGCGGGCGTCCGGAATATTGGACTATGGATATAATGGGATGATGAACATGACCAGACATGTAATCGATAGATTTAAAAGCCTCATTCCGATGCTCTTGTGTCGGAGTGCATTCAGGGTGCTTTGTGTGCTGATAATGAAATCTGTTTGCATTTCCCTAATAATGAGACCTGTCGATTCAGGAGCTACGGCAACTCAAAGTAACGATCAGAAAATCATTGCGAAGGTAGAGATCCATGGAAATGTCCATTTCAGTCATCGCGATATTCTGGAGGTGCTGTCGGTTCGGCCGGGTGGACATTTGCCTCCGGAATGGCCGGATAAATCCATAGAGCACCTCCTGTCAGGGTATTACAAACAGGGATATTTTTCGGCTAATGTCGATTCGATTTGGGAACGCGTCTCCCAGGACAGTCAATTTGTAGAATTGGCCATCTGGATTTCAGAGGGTCAGCCGGTTCGGGTCGGCCAGATCGAGATCCAGGGGCCCGAGAGCGTGAGACAGCGAGATTTGGTTAGGATTATTGAGACAAGCCCGGATGGGATTTTTTACGAAACACTTCTGCAACAAGATATTGAGCATATTCTTGAATATTATGAGAACCGGGGATATCCCCTGAGTCGTGTGAACATTCGATCTCTTTCCATGGAATTGGAAAAACAAACTACAAAGATGAATATTGTCCTCGAAGTCGAGCCAGGTCCGGTGGTCACGATAGATTCAATACACGTAGAAGGAAATGACCTGACCAAAGAACAGGTTGTGCTCCGAGAGACTCGCCTGGAAATGGGTTCTTTATACCGACACAAGGATGTCGTTTCCGTCCGGGAGAGGCTTCAAAGACAGGGGTATTTTCTGGAAGTGGCTGATCCGATCGTGGTGTTCGTGCAGGATAAAGCAAACATTACACTGCGTGTCAAAGAGGGGAATTCCAGTACTATCGATGGAGTGGTGGGATACAATCCGTCGAAACGGGAGGGTGTCTCGGGATATTTTACCGGACGATTGCAGTTTGCATTCCGAAATCTTCTGGGGACGGGAAGATTCCTGGAGGCCTACTGGGAAAAGAAGGATGAAACCTCCCAGGCCATGCGGTTTGGGTATGAGGAACCCTGGCTGATGGGATGGCCGCTCCATCTCGGTGGACAGTTTCAACAGGAAATACGGGATACCACGTACGTCGAGAGGGAGTGGTATTTTTCCATCCGTTATGTACCCTGGAATGTCCTTTCGATAAACATGTCAGGCGGACAGAAGGAAGTACTGCCGGATTCATTGGGCAGTCTTCAATATGCCCTGCCCCAGACAAAATCATGGTTCTTGTCCATTGGAATCGATTATAATACCCTCGACAATCCTCTCAATCCCCGAAAGGGTATTCGGTATCACACCTCGTTGCATATCGGACGAAAACGAAACCTGGGACCCGACTTCTTAATGGAATCGGGTGATTGGAAAGGTATCGTCAATACGCGAAGACTCCAGGTAGATGCCGAAATGATTCTGCCTATCTTTAGGCGGCAGGTCACCTATATCGGGCTTCACGGTACAGAAGTGAAGACCGGGGATCGCTTTGTGCCTTTAAGCGACCAGATTCGGTTTGGTGGAACGCGAACGCTCCGGGGGTATGCGGAGGATGCCTTTCGGGGTACTCTGGTGGCCTGGCTGAACACCGAGTATCGGTATCTGATAGGACGGCATTCCCGGGCGTTTGTGTTTCTGGATTGTGGGATTTATCAGAGGCACGAAGCGCAGTCGGGACGCATTGAAGGGGTGAAAATAGGATACGGATTTGGCATTCGTCTGGAGACGCGTCTCGGATTAATGGGGATCGATTATGGTTTGGGGGAAGGGGATCGTTTCATGCAAGGAAAAATACATATTGGACTGGTAAATTGGTTTTAGGGTGGAAGTTGAAGGTTTAACCGAATTGTAAATTTCAGACTTCAAGACCTCAAAGGTTTTCAAAACCTTTGAGGTCTGAGTGTCGAAAAATGTGTTATACAATTTTAATCGATAATGTGCCCGGCACTTCACAACTGTCCCTGATGTATCTCCAAACCAGGATTAAAGCATTTGCTAATTTCACTTTTTGATCGTAAATTAATCGACAGAGGCAAATTTTACTCCTACATCACGTTGAATAGTCAATTAATGGAGGATAACATGAGAAATCATCTTAAGTATCTGATCACCCTATTTGCTTTCACAATGGTTATATCATCGATCGGATACGCTCAGGATAAAAGTCAAACGATCCTGGAGACAAAGGTCTTGCGATCGCTCATCGACGAAACCTCCGGTGCTTTACAGATGCACCACCTCATGGAATTGGGGGGATATCCCCATGATCGGCAAGCGAATGAATATGCCGGCACCTATTATGAAACTCAGTATATCTATGAAAAAGCTCAGGAGTATGGATTCTCAGACGTTAAAATCGAGCGGTGGCCCAGTTCCTCTCTCCTCTGGGATGGTCAGGTCGGTGAGTTGTGGCTCTTGGAACCTGAGGAACGGCTATTCATCAGCTATCGGGATATTACGACGACTCTGGCACCCAACAGCTCATCGGGAGATTGGACCGGTGAGGTCATCTTTGTAGGTGACGGTTACCAGGATTCCGATTATGAAGGCAAGGATATTAAAGACAACTTCGTCCTGACCAGTGGTTCGCCGCGAGGTAACTATCGATTGGCAGTTAAGAAATACGGTGCTGTCGGTATACTTTCTTATAGCGTCATTAACCATCCCCATATCATTCCCGATAAGATCGCATGGAATTCCCTCCCCACGGGAGGTGGTTTTATGGGTATGGGTCAGCAAGATACCACACCTCCGCCCGAGGCTTTTGGTTTCAACCTGTCTCCGCGCATGGGGCAGGAACTTAAAAATCTGATTTCACGGGGTGGCGGAAGACGCAAGGTGATGATGAAAGCCATCGTTAAGGCCGAGGAGAGGGAGGTGGATAATGAGCTGGTCACTGCCCTCATCCCCGGAGATGGCAGTACAGAAAAGGAGATCGTCTATACCGCCCATTTGTTCGAAGGTGTCCATAAACAGGGAGCCAACGACAATCACAGCGGTTGTGCCTCTATTCTGGAAGCGGGTCGTGCAATTGTCAAACTCATCGATGAAGGAAAAATATCCCGGCCGGCTTTGAATCTCCGTTTTCTGTGGGTGCCGGAGATCAGCGGATCTTTTCTATATCTCGTTCGTTTCCCGGAGGAAACCAGGAATATGGAGGCCAACGTGAATTTGGATATGGTGGGCGAGGATGTATTCAAGAATCAAAATTCCCTAAGGGTTTTCATGAGTCTCAAATCCAGGGCCCATTGTATCGATGATATTGCTGCCGCTCTTTTTGATTGGATGGGTTACATCAATCTGTGGGATAATGGTGGATCCCAGGCATTTTCGCTGGGCCCGGTGGTGGACCCCATGGGTACTCAGGCACCTTTTCATTACAATGTCATGCCCTACTCGGGTGGGAGTGATCATATCGTATTTCAACTGCAACCCTTTAAGATACCGGCCGTGTTTTTTAATAATTGGCCGGATATGGTCTATCATACCAGTCATGATCGCCCCGATATGTCCGATCCGACTCAATTGAAACGATCCGCTATTTTGGCCGCAGCCATTGGCATTGCCGCCGGGGGAGGAGAGAATTCGGATGTCGTTCGTGTCGGTAGTGAATGCATGGCCCGCTCATTCGGTCGGATCTTGCAGAAAACCCGATCGGAATTGAGTATCCTTTCTGCGACATCCGACAGTCTGCTTTTGGACAGGTTCCGGGATGCACGCTATATCATCCAAGGAATCACGGCCATCGAAAATCAATCTTTGACTTCGCTCCAAATGTTTGTCGAAAATGATGCCCGGGGACGTCGATATGTGACCCACGTGTTAAAAGAACTGGCCAATACGGAAGCCATCGCGAGACGCAACCTGGATGAGGGGTATCGAGCTCTCTGTTCGAGTCGCGGACTTCGTTTCACAATGCCCAAGACATCCGCCATTGAAAAAGAATTGGCCAAATGGATTCCGAATGATGTCTCCAAAACGTTACCGAAGGAAGATGATGGTGAAATGAGTCTTTTTAGCTTTTTTATGGGTCCGAGAATATCTGTCCGAGGTCTTGGTCGTAATGAGAGTTCCGAATTACGAAATTTCATCGATGGTAAGCGCAATTTGTTAGAGATTCGTAATGCCGTCAGTGCCGAATATGCACCGGTTCCATTAGAGGCGGTCAAGGAATATTTTGAAAAGTTGGAAGAGGGGGGACATATTACGATAAAGAAGTGAGTGTTTAAAATTATAATGAAAAAATCTTAGGTATTTTGATCTTCAACGTCTTCAACGTGCCCGGCCCCGGTATTTTCC
>CAZYTI010000257.1:0-961 GCA_964650065.1 uncultured bacterium | reverse complement strand
GGGACCTGGCACGTAACATTTAGGGCCGGGCTTTTACTTCTCCATTGTCGTGTACAGTGCCGGCAGCACCAACAATGTCAATAGGGTTGAGAACAGCAATCCGAACATGATCACGAAGGCCAGGGGTTTCTGCATTTCAGATCCGGTGGCGCTTCTCAATGCCAGGGGCATCAGGCCCAGCATGGTCGTAAATGTGGTCATGAGCACAGGCCGTAGCTTGTTGTTCCCCGCCCGTACGACGGCCTCTCTGACTTCCAACCCCTTTTTTCTATACCCATTGATATGATTGACCAGTACGATGCCATCCTGTACTGCGATGCCGATGAGGGCAATGAAACCCACGATGGAGGGCACGGACAGGGTGGAGCCGGTAATGAAGAGGATCATCAAACCACCGGCCAGAGCCAGGGGAATATTGATTATAATGAGTAAGGCATTCTTGATGGATCGAAAGCTGACGATTAGAAGGCAGAAGACGATGATAATGGTGAGAATCACGACGAGGGTTAACTGGCGCATGGCCCGGATTTGGTTCTCATAGGTTCCTCCGAAAGTGGTGAAGTACCCTTCGGGCAATTCAAGGTCGGCGAGTCTGGATTTGATCTCATTGACAACGCTGCCCATGTCCCGGCCGGTCACATTGCACTGGACCATGCCACGCCGGATGGCATTTTCCCTTTTGATACTGACCATTCAATCCGTAGAGGCAGGAGCCTCTACGGGAGGGGAATCCTTGCCCTCGAGGCATTGCGATGCGGTTTGCGTGGAGACACCCTGAAAAAAGCGTGGGAAACCAATAAGGAATGGACTGACTAATTTGTAGTCTATTTGAAACATCATAAACTTAAGCAGTCCGGGAACACAATTTGTTAGCTATCGTATAAGATAACAAATAACTGTTGCTTTTTTTATGGAACTGTGATACATTAACGGAGAGCAATAAAACAGAAGATTCAAAGTA
>CAZYTI010000256.1:0-6475 GCA_964650065.1 uncultured bacterium | reverse complement strand
GCCGTACCGCACACCTACTATCCGAGCAACGAAAATGAGTTGTTGAAATTAGATCTCGATTACCCGGTGGTGATCAAACCTTCGATTCGGGATAATTTTTACAATAATGTGAAGACCAAGGCTTTTCGCATCAATGACCGGGAAGCACTCATTAAGATATACCGGTATGTCTGTTCCATCATCGATCCTTCCGAGGTACTCGTTCAAGAATTCCTTTCTGGAGGCCCGAATCACCTGTATTCCCTGTGTCCATTTTTTAAAGATGGAAAGATTCTCACGAGTATAACGGCCAGAAGGGCACGGCAGCATCCCATGGATTTCGGACATGCCACGACGTATGCGGAACTCGTTGACATCCCAAAGATGAGAGAAATCGCGGAGAAATTTCTGGGACTGATCGGGTATTATGGATTCGCAGAAGTGGAATTCATGCAGGATACGAGGGACGGATCGTTGAAACTCATTGAAGTGAACCCGAGGGTATGGGGTTGGCATACCCTGGCCATCGCAGCCGGTGTGGACATGCCCTATCTGCTCTATCAAGACGCCATAGGCGAAGGGATCGATATGCAGGTCCCCCGGGATCAGATGAAATGGGTTCGTTTGATGACGGATATTCCCACGGTGCTCAAGGAGAGCATCAAGGGACGGTATAGAATCGGCGATTATTTGAAATCCATGAAGGGTAAGAAGGAGTTTGCCGTGTTTGCTCTAAACGATCCTCTTCCTTTTTTCGTCGAGCTCGCCTTGATCCCATACATGTTAAAAAAACGCGGTTTTTAAAATAAGGAAAATATCGATGAAATACCAAAGGGTTTTACTTGTGAATCCCCCGTCTCGTGGAGAGTGGAAAGGAATTCGACCGCATATCGGGTTGGGGTACATTGCCGAATACCTCGTTCAACATGGGATTGAATACGATGTCCTGGACATGAACCTGGGGTACAATGTCAACCAGCTTCAGAAAAAAATCGACACGTTCAAGCCCCAGCTTTTGGGCATGAGTCTTCTCACTCTGGAGTATAAAAAGTTTTACGATCTCATTGCCAAAATAAAAGCCGGCAACCCGGGTCTGAGGATCGTTGTGGGCGGCCCGCATGTGACGATATTCAAACAGAAGGTCATGGAAGCATGTTCCGCTGTTGATTACGGCGTCGTGTATGAAGGAGAAGAGACACTCCTGGAATTGTGTCAGGGTGTTTTGCCCGAGAACCAAATCAAGGGTCTGATGACCAGAGAGAACGGAACCGTTCATTATGCCGGTGACAGGGAATTTCTTCAAGATCTGGATCGCCTGCCTTTTCCACGTTACCAGAAATTTGAACTGAACAAATACATTCCGGAAGCAGAAATCTATTCCAGTCGCGGATGCCCACATGAATGTGTCTTTTGTCCCAACCGGATGATTAATCCGTACTTCCGAGTCCGCAGCCCGAAACATGTCGTGGATGAGATGGAGTATTGGTATAATTTGGGGTATCGCCAGTTCAATTTCGATGACGATAATTTCAACAAATATATGGATCGTGTGTATCAGATTTGTGATGAAATCGAACGGCGGAATATGACCGACTTGTTTATTCGTTGTTCCAACGGGATACGGGCCGATAGTACCGACAGGAAATTGCTCACCCGCATGAGAGAAATCGGTTTTCATTATCTTGCCTTCGGTGCGGATGCAGGCAACAACAAGATGCTCAAGCTGAATAAGAAGGGAGAAAGCATCGAGGACATCGAGCAGGCCGTGAAAAATGCCTGTGAATTGGGATATGAAGTGAAACTGTTGTTTGTGGTCGGCACTCCGGGAGAAACCTGGGAGGACGTCATGGATGATGTGAGATTGGCTACAAAATACCCTTTGCAGGATGTCCATTTTTATAACATCATTCCTTATCCCGGATCGGAGCTCTACGATTGGATTGAGAAGAATGGTCGGTTCTTGAAAAAGCCGGAGGCGTATTTGAACAATGTGACGTTTTGTGATGTAGATCCGATTTTCGATACCCCCGAGCTGCCCCGGGACAAACGCATTGAATTATTTCATTACTTGGAAAAGGTACGCAAGCAGGTTCATAAAGATTTGGTCCGGCGCATGTACAGCAATATTCCGGTCTTTGGAAGCCTCGCCCAGTTTATCGTCACAACAGATGTTTTCTTAAAGTTTTTTTATCAGAGCATTGCCTTGAGAAAATTTGTCGACAGCATCCGGTACAAACGAGCACTGAAGAGAAAGAAATAAATCCATGATGAATTCAGATAAAATCACACTTTTCACGATCGGTTATGCGGATAACACGATGACGCGTTATCTCCTCGAGTACTTCATCAACCGGGGCGTTCAAATCGATGGTGTCATATTCATAAGAAACAAATTGAAGCGGGACTGGAAACGGTTGCTCCATAAGATGAGGATGCGAGGATGGAAGGCCTCATTGAAAAGAATATTCGAAAATTTACTTTTAAGAAAAAGTGAGATTTTAAAAATTGCCGAGAAACATTTTGATAAGGTATTTTTTGTCGATGAAGTCAACTCAGATGAGGTGAAGGATATCTTAATTTCGAATCAAGTTGATCTGCTCATCCTCACTTCTACGCCTATCATCAAGAAAAAAATTATTTCAATTGAAGGGTTGATCCTGTTGAATGCGCATACGGGCTGGCTTCCTCAATATCGAGGATTGGATGCAAATCTCAAGGCGATGAGGGACGGTCAGCCGTTGGGTGTATCGGTTCACAAAGTAACGAAAAAGATCGATGGTGGGGAAATTTATCTTCGCGAACAGTTTTCCATCGAGCCTAACGGGAAAATCCTCGAGCAGATGGATGCGAAAGAATTGGAACTCAGTGGAAAGCTGTTGGTTGATACGATTCATTTAATGCAAGAAAATAAGTTGAGACCGATTGCACAATCGGAGCCCCTCGGTAGATACGAACCGGTCCTTACCAAGCATGAAAGAAAGAGGATCGTACAACAGAATAATTATTAAATAGTAGAATGCCGATGTTTTATTTAATCCTGTGTTTAACATCTTTTATCATACTGATCCTACTCGCACATAAATGGGAACTGGATTGGAAGATTGTCATTCCATGGTCGGTTCTCATGGGTATGCTGGCATGTGTGACTCTGTTTATCATCAATGATAGGATGGGTATGCTTAATGAAGTCATTCAACTTATGATTGGAATCTCTCAAACCATCTTCCTTTCTGCCATTGCCGTATTCATTATGTTTTTCAGAGATCCTGAGAGAATATCCCCTGCTAAGGAAGGAGTCGTTATATCCCCTGCGGATGGGATTGTCAAGTACGTCAAAATAATAGATGCCAATGAATTTCCTTTTGCCGTGAAAGGCAGGAAAACAATTCCTTTGACTGAATTTACGGAAGGAAAGATCATCACTGATGGTGGTATTCAGATCGGTATTGTCTTGAGTTTTTTGAACGTACATGTCAATCGCAGCCCCGTTGCGGGAAAAATATCATTCTTGAAGATTATACCCGGTCGTTTTAAATCGTTAAAGAATATCGGCTCCCTCTTAGAAAACGAGAGGGCCGTGATGGTCATCGATGGAGAGAAGATCAAATTAGGGTTGGTTCTTATCGCATCGCGTCTCGTGAGACGAATCGTCATGTATCTCAAAGAGAATGATCATGCCGACATTGGACAAAGATTGGGGATGATACGGTTCGGCTCTCAGGCGGATATCCTACTACCCAATACAGATTTATTTTGCGTTAAAGCAAAACCTGGGATGAAAGTCAAGGCGGGAATTTCTGTCCTTGCTACCTATGATGAATCGGTATGAATAGAAGGAAATTATTGAAATTGTCCGGAATCTCATTATCGATGGGAATATTTTTCGCGGGATTCTATTCTCTCAAAAATTTTTTTAATAAAGATCCCTGGACTTCTTTTCAGTCGTTACGATATAGAAAAATGCGAAAGGGTCAGGGGATTGGATATATCCTCGCCGGCGAGAATCGGGACTTACCGAAAGGATTGTCCCATATCTATGAAGCTAAAAATGGCACCCCCGAGCAGAATATGTCAAAGATATTGGAAATGTTAGGTGGAATCGAAAGCATCATCGGCAAGCACGACATTGTTGTTATTAAACCCAACGGTCAGCAGATCGGTCACAGCATGACCAATACGAATACCATAAAAGGATTAATCGACCGAGTTCTAAGTATTCGAGGTTTCAAGGGCGAGGTCATCATTGCCGAGAACCACCATTATTTTCCGGCGAATTCTGCAGGATGGACCACGCAGAAACGAAATGGGGATTACAACCTCAATGAACTGGTGAACCATTATCAGGAGAGGGGTTTCCGCAATGTGATAAAATATCATTGGAAAGATGCAGGTGCTGTCCCTCATGCCGGTAGACCGGCTTCCGAGCGTGGGAGGAGAGTGTCCGGTCCCGAAGAAGGGGATGGCTATGTCTGGACAGAGGAGACCTATTCATACAAAGATAAAAAAACGAGAATGACGTATCCCATATTTACTTCTGCCTTCAGCGGTATAACCATCGATTTTAAAAACGGTGCATGGAAACACGGTAAGTACACTGGGCAGCCCGTTAAATTCATCAATATGTCCGCACTGAGGAATCACAGCAATGCCGGAGTCACGGCCACCATCAAAAATTATTTTGGTGTCGTCGATCTGACTTGTGGTTACAAGGGCTCGACTCCTCCCGGATATTTCAATTTTCATTATATTGCCGTGGATTGGCCCGGGTTGGGGATATTGAGAAACGGTATGAAATCCTTCATCACCAGCAAGTTTTCCAGGAAACAGAAATGGATCAGGAAAGTCGCCAACTACGTCGGTCCACAGAACGGAGCCCTGGGCGGGGCCGTCGGTCACTTCATAAATATGATCAGAAAGGCCGACTTGAACATCATTGCTGCCGAGTATTCTGGTCATGAAGGAAGAAAGCGAATTCCAATTCAGACAAAAACGGTATTGGCGTCGGTAGATCCGGTCGCATTGGATTATTATGCTGGGAAAAATGTGCTCTTTCCCCTGGGTGGAACAAGGGCAGCACAGAACAATCCGGATAATCCAGGGGGAACGTTTCGTAAGTATTTAGATTTATGCCATGCTCAGGGAATCGGGACGCTTGATGAAAAGAAGATGGTTGTGCACAAATTTAATTTTAATAAGAGAGGAGATTTTCATGATTAAGCGTTGTACAAAATGTATTCTCCCCGCAGGTTTTCCGGGAATTACGTTCGATGAAAAAGGTGTCTGCAATTATTGTAATCGGTATGAGCAATTGTGGGGTGAATGGATCCGGAGTGAGGAAATCCAAGCGAAGTCAGAAGAAAAACTTCATCATATATTTAAGTGGGCAAAATCAAAAAAGAAGAAATACGATGCCCTCGTGGCTATCAGCGGCGGTAAAGATAGCTCATACACTTTACATCTTTGTACAAAGGTATATGGATTGAAAGTATTGGCATTCACCAATAATCATGGCTTTCGAACAGATTTTGCAGAAGATAATGCTGAGAAAATTGTGAAAAAATTGGGCGTGGATCATGTTCGTACCGAGGAACCCCTCATGGTCGATCTCGCACGGCATATTTTTCTTAAAACCGGTCATTTCTGTTCGCCGTGTGAACTGGGTACGTTTTATTCCAACTATATGATTGCGGATAAGTATGACATACCTCTTATCGTATGGGGAAGCTCGTCCAAGACAGATGCCGGTTTTCCCAAAGAACTGAATCCCTGGAATCCTTGGTATTTCAAGAGGGTTCTGAAGAACAGCGATCTTTCAAAACGGATACAGTCCACGATGTTCGGGAAGAACTATTTGGTGCAGTCAATGATAGATCGTTTCATCGGAAAAAGAAAGTTGATTTGTCTTCCCAATTATATCGAATGGGATGAAAAATCGTTTATGTTGTTTTTAGAGAAGGAATACGGTGTCGTTTTTCATGGAGAGCACAAAGACTGTATGTTTACCGATATCGCAGCCTATCTCCAAAAGAAAAATAACGTTGCCGTTGACGCAGATACGATGAAATACAGTCTGTGGATTCGAAATGGACAGATGGACCGGGAGGCAGCGTTGAAATTGGTCAGCAACAATTCGAACAATAAAAAGCCGGAGGGATATGATGCATTTCTCGAGAAGTTGAATTTGACGACTGAGGAATTTGAGGAAGCCTCTGTATTGTCGCCTGTGCCATATTTACGGGGAATTCCGTACATGATGAATAGAATACGAAGAATACTCAGGAAGCAATATTAATTTAACAGGGAACTAAATTTTGAAAAAAAAACACATACTTTTCATCCTGCAAAATCAGGCAGCCCCATATGACCGAAGGGTATGGCCAGAGGCTTTGAGCGCTAGGGATTTTGATTATGACGTTACCATCATATGTAGATCGAACCAAATAGCACCTAAGAGGCATGAAATCATCGATGGAATTGAGATATATAGGCATATACA
>CAZYTI010000255.1:0-6479 GCA_964650065.1 uncultured bacterium | reverse complement strand
TTTTGGTGTGACGATGGCGATGGTGTTTTCACTGGTACTGATTCCTGCAGGGGTGGTGGTCTTTGGCTTGCCCAAATGGAAAAATAAAGAAAACGACACCGAAAGTGATAAAGGAAATTTTGCATCAACTTTTTCGGCGAATATTATAAAATATAAATACGCTACAATAATTATAACCGCATTGATAATTATCCTTTCGATTACAGGAATTGGGAAAGTGTGGATCAATTCCAGCTTTCTGGAAAAATTCGAAAAAGACAGCAATATTGTACTCACGGATAAATTTATCAATGAGCATTTTGGTGGCACATCTACTCTGAACGTAATTCTTGATTCAGAAAATGAGGGAGCTTTTAAAAATCCGGATGTTCTCAGAACAATTGACAAAATGCAGGATGATGTTGAGAGAACATTGGAAGTTGTTGGCAATTCATTCGCTTTGACCGATTATCTCAAACGTATGAACAAAGTCATGCACGTTGATGATGAAAAGTATAATATCATCCCCGAATCGCAAGACCTGGTTGCCCAGTATCTGCTGCTCTATGAAATGTCTGGTGATCCTGAAAATTTGTGGAAGGTTGTGGATTATGATTTTAAAAAAGCCAATGTGACATTTCAATTAAAAAGCGATAATTCAAAAGCGATCAACAGCGCCATTGGGGCAATTGAAAAGCATCTTCCAGAACTCAATGAAAGAAATATTGAACTCAAATATGCGGGCTCAGGTTATAAAGGGCTGGTATTTACCGACTTGATTTTAAAGGGTCAAATTTCCAGCTTGCTATTATCACTGGTAATTGTAATTGTTCTTCTTTCAATAATGTTTAAAAAATTTATTGCTGGACTAATTGGCTCGGTTCCGATTATAATTACAGCAATTATCAGTTTTGGTATGATGGGATTGCTGAATATTCCGCTATCCACCACTACAGCGCTGCTCTCCAGCATTGCCATCGGTATCGGAATTGATTACGCAGTTCATTTTCTGGAACGATACAAAATATACGCGGCTGAAACCGGCGATAGAATTTTGACCAGCCAACACACGATGCAGCATTCCGGCAGGGCAATTGTTTTTAATGCGATTGTGGTTATCGCAGGATTTTTGGTGCTGCTGTTTTCGGTATTCCCGCCAAATCGTGCATTGGGAGCGTTGGTCTCTTTGAATATGTTCACCAGTTTTCTGGGGACGGTAACAATTATGTATTTGTTGTTGTTTGTATCGAATATTTATTTTAAAAAGAGATAGAACACGGATGAGACGGATTTGCACGGATTGAATTTATAGTTTTTTATTCCGTGGTAATCCGCGTAATCAGCGTCATCCGTGTGCTATCAAAAATTTAATTACTGGAGGACTAAAATGAGTATGTTTTGTTTTCAATGTCAGGAGACAGCCAAAAATGAGGGCTGCACAATTAAGGGTGTTTGTGGAAAAAACGCAGATACCGCCAATCTTCAGGACCTTTTAATCTATGTAACGAAAGGTATTTCTGTGTGGGGTGAGAAAATAAATGATCCGGGTATGGTGGACAAAAAAACAGGATTGTTTATCGCCCAGGCGCTTTTTGCCACAATCACAAATGCGAATTTTGATAACGATCGAATTATTGAGCTTGTCAAGCAAGGACTGAAAATCCGCGACGCGCTGAAAAATAAATTTATTGATGCGTATTCAAAAAAGCATGGAAAAGAATTTTCAGACGAGATGCACGATTCTGCTGTCTGGTTTTCAGATAACCTTGAAGACTTCAATAAAAAAGCTGCCGAAGTGGGTATTCTTTCACAGAAAAATGAAGATGTGCGTTCTTTGAGAGAATTGCTTGTTATCGGCTTAAAGGGTCTGGCGGCGTATACAGACCATGCCGCCATGCTCGATTATGAAAAGGATGTAATTTACGCGTTTATAATGGAAGCTTTGGCTTCGACAACAAAAGCGCTTTCGGTTGATGAAATGGTTGCTATCGTCATGAAGGCTGGTGAGTTCTCGGTTAAAAGTATGAAATTACTCGACAAGGCGAATACGGAGAGTTACGGAAATCCTGAAATGACTAACGTCAATATCGGCGTGCGTAACAATTCGGGTATTCTTATTTCCGGGCATGATTTGAAAGATATGGAAGAATTGTTGGAACAGACCGAAGGCGCTGGTGTGGATGTTTATACGCACGGTGAAATGCTTCCCGCAAACGCATATCCGGCCTTTAAGAAATACAAACACTTTGCCGGAAACTACGGTAACGCATGGTGGCAGCAAAATAAGGAATTCGAGTCATTTAATGGTCCGATTTTGATGACCACCAATTGTATTACACCGGTGAAAGAGACATATAAAAATCGGATCTTTACCACCGGGATGACTGGTTATCCCGGCGTTACACATATTCCGGAAAGAGTACAAAACGGACAGAAAGACTTTTCTGATATCATTAAACTGGCAAAAAAATGCGATCCTCCCCGTGAGATTGAAAATGGTGAAATTACTATTGGTTTTGCCCATAATCAGGTTCTTTCTCTGGCGGATAAAGTTGTGGATGCGGTTAAAGCCGGCGCCATCAAACGATTTGTCGTGATGGCTGGATGTGATGGGCGTCACAAAACGAGAAGCTACTATACGGATATCGCTGAAAATCTTCCGCGAGACACGGTGATTTTAACTGCCGGCTGCGCTAAATACCGTTACAACAAACTTAAACTTGGCGACATTGATGGTATTCCCAGAGTATTGGATGCCGGTCAGTGCAACGATTCATACTCGCTAGTCGTCATTGCCTTAAAACTGAAAGAAGCATTTGGTCTGAAAGATATTAACGATCTCCCCATTTCTTACGACATTGCCTGGTACGAACAAAAAGCGGTAGCCGTGCTGCTGGCGCTTCTTCATCTTGGTGTGAAGGGCATCCGTTTGGGGCCGACCTTACCGGCTTTTCTTTCACCCAATGTCGTGAAAGTTCTTATGGATAATTTTAACATCAAAACCATTGGAGAAGTAAAAACCGATATCGAAGCAATGATGGCCGGACATTAAAAGAGATAGAACGCGGATGACACGAATTTGCAATGATTGAATTTACAGATTTTTAATCCGTGGTTATCCGGGTAATCAGCGTCATCCGTGTGCTATTAGACTCAAAATATATGAAAGGTTAAACATTGAATTCAACCGCGATATTCATTAACGGTTTTGTGTTGCTTTGCCTTATTGGTTCTTTTTTTAAGGACCACGCTAAAACTAAAAAAGCTCTGAAGGTTGCTGCCAAATCATTTGTTAAAATGCTGCCATTGGTGCTGATGATCATAATTTTCATTGGATTGCTGTTAGGCTTGATGCCGCCGGAGAAAATCTCACAATTCATTGGTGAGCAGGCCGGCTGGGGTGGATTTCTTCTGATTGCATTAACCGGCGCAATTATGCATATCCCCTCCCTGCTTTCTTTCCCGTTGGCTGCTTCTTTGTTAGAGGATGGTGCCGCCATAGCATCAGTCGTTGTATTTATCACCACATTGACGATGATTGGCATTGTGACTTTGCCTCTGGAAATCAAGTACATGGGTAAAAAGTTTACAGTGTTGCGAAACGTTATCAGTTTTATTTTTGCCATTTTAATTGCTTTGATAATGGGAGCTGTCTTGTGAAAAAAGAAATTGAACAGGGAGTCAAGATTAAGAACTTTATCGGATTGGGAATTTCAACTCTCATATTTTTAGCTATTTTACGGATATTTCCCGATAAATCCCCTGCTGTTATTTCCGCATCATGGGCTTACTTTAAGGAAATGATGGCCATACTTCCTGCCATTATGATTTTAATGGGACTTTTTGTAGTATGGGTTTCCAAAGAAATAGTAATAAGACACTTGGGAGAGAGATCCGGCATAAAAGGTATGTTAATCTCATTTGTTTTGGGAGCGCTGCCCACAGGTCCTATGTATGTGGCTTTTCCATTAGTTTTTGGATTAAAGCAAAAAGGAGCAAGTATTTCCAATATTGTTATTTTTCTCTCTGCCTGGGCCTGCATTAAATTTCCGCAGGAGATGGTGGAGTTGCAATTCTTAGGATGGAAATTTATGGCAGCGAGACTGGTTTTAACAATTATTTTTGTTACTATTATGGGAATTATAATTGAAAGAGCAACAAAGCTTGAATATGAGCCTATCACTAGAAAATAACATTCACTAATTATTTTAATAATCAATTTAAGGAGATCTGAAAATGAAAGTAAAAAAATTTCAACTCGTTTTAATAACAATTTTAATTGCCGTACCAACATTAATTTTTTCTCAAACAAAAATAACTGGTTTGCATATTATTCAAAATGTATACGATCGTCCCACCGGTGAAGACCGGGAGGGTGAGTTGACCATGTCGCTGATTAATTCACGCGGCGATCAGCGAGTGCGCAAGATCAAACAGTTCGTCAAAGATTTTGGCAATATGGAAAAAAGTATCATGTTCTTTGTATCACCTGCTGATGTGCGGAATACGTCTTTTATGAGCTGGAGTTATGATGAAGAAGGAAAAGATGATGATCAATGGATTTATTTGCCGGCGCTGAAGCGAGTAAAACGGATTTCCAGTGACAGCAAAAGCGATTATTTCATGGGCTCAGATTTTACTTATGATGACCTGGGCGACCGCCATCCCACAGAAGACAACCATGAATTGCTGCGTGAGGAAACGGTTGATGGTGAAAATTGCTATGTTGTAGAAAGTATTCCCAAAGACGATGAGTATATGTATTCCCGAACAGTTGTCTGGATCATCAAAGATAAATGGATCGGACTAAAAAAAGAATTTTATGATGAAGACGAAGAACTGCTTAAAACTTTGACAAATAAAAAGTATGAAAAAATTAAAAATTACTGGACGATACTGTCAAGTGAAATGCGCAATCTTCAGAAAGACCATACCACCAAAATGGAACTCGCCAATGTCAAACTGGATACAGGCATTCCAGCGAACAAGTTTACTGAACGGATGATGCAAAGAGGTTTGAAATGAGAACGTTACATTTTAAAATCTCATGGGTTGTACTTACCTTCTTTATTATTATAAACGGGGCGAATGCCCAATCACTGAATTGGTCGGGTTACGCCCGTAATTATACCGGACTGTTGTTAACAGAAAACCATGAATATGCGATTATTCAAAATACCTTCAATTTGAATGTTGAGCAGAGTAAAGACAAGGTGTTTTTTAAAGTAAATCCCTATATTTACCACTATCCAAATCAGGACATGGAAATTGGTTTACGTGAAGCTTATATGGACATCTATTTTAGCTCTGTGGATTTGCGCATCGGCAAACAGCAAATTATTTGGGGAAAGGCAGATGGCGTATTTATCACTGATATTGTGTCCCCCAAAGATTTGAGTGAATTTTTACTGCGCGATTTTGATGAAATTCGTATGGGGATTACATCTCTGAAGGCAAATTATTACATCGGAAATAATACATTTGAATTTGTCTGGGTGCCATATTTTTCATCGACTCAAATGCCGGATGATAATTCCATCTGGTTCCCGCAAATGGATTTTCCTGCTCCACCAGTATTCGATTACAGCCAAAAAGACGTCGAGGCAAAGCTGGAAAACAGCGAGATCTTTGCAAAATTTTCAGCGCTTACTTCTGCCATCGATTTCGAAATCATGTGCGGTTATATGTGGGATGATGATCCGACCATGCATATTACGAAAACAATTGATCCACAGACGTTTCAACTGACTGACCTTACTGTTACTCCTCGACATCATCGTTTGGGATTAGCCGGGAGTAGCTTTAGCACCACTCTCGGCGGTTTCGTATTGCGTGGTGAAGGTGCTTATTACAATGGTAAATATTTCAATTCCAAAGATCCAACACTTACGGATGGCGTAGTAAAGAAAAATTATCTCCACTATTTGATTGGCATGGATTACACATTGTGGGATATAAAATTGAGTTTTCAGTTTATTCAGCAGGCAATTTTGGATTATGATGAGTATATAAATAATGATGAGCATGAAAACACGATGACCATCCTTGCGAGTAAAGACTTCTTTCGGGAAACGCTGCGGTTGGAACTGTTCTCATATATCGGATTGTACAATTCTGATGCGCTGATTCGTCCCAAAATCACTTATGATTTGGCAGATGGATTTGAGATTTTGCTGGGCGCCAACATCTTTGTCGGAGATGAAGGCAATTTCGGGCAGTATGATAATAATGATATGGTTTATACGAAAATCAAGTATAGTTATTAGAAAAATATGGCTATATATTATTTGGAATTTAAAAAATATATTTTAAAACTAAGGAGACGCATCCAAGGATGACAACAAATCGCCGTGTCAACCGTCTTCTCAATTTAAAATTTCCAATCACCCGGGAAAACTTTTTCATCACTCTCGTATTGTTGCTAACTGTCATCATCTATGCTTCGACCCTCGCACCTTCTGTCGTTTACATCGATTCGGGGGAACTGGCCGCTGTTCAGT
>CAZYTI010000254.1:0-6493 GCA_964650065.1 uncultured bacterium | reverse complement strand
GAATTCATTAAATTGGAGGAAAAGTTTTATGTCCATCGATTTCACCAACTACAACAAGGTTATTGAAGGAAAAACCAAAATTGTTTATGAAAATCCCGATGACACCAAGACCGTATTCATGGTCTTTAAAGATGATATTACGGCCGGCGATGGTGCCAAACATGACGTGATCCAGGGAAAAGCCTTTGTCGATTGGAAAACCAATCGGGACATCTTCGAATTTCTTAACAGGAAGGGCGTTCGGACTCACTATATCGAAAGTCCCCAGGAGAAAGTGCACCTGGTGAAGAAGTTAGACTTCAAGATCGATTTGGAAATTGTCACACGCCGGGTGGCGGCCGGATCTATTCTGAAATGGGGAAATGTAGAGGAAGGCGCCTGGTACGATCCATTAATCACCCAGTTTCACTATAAGGATGATCCCCTCCACGATCCCATGCTGGATGAGAGTTATGTGGAGTATATCATCCGTGCCAAAGGCGGGGGAGAAGTCTATGCTGAGATGCGGAAGATCAATGGTGAGGTGTTTGAGCATCTGGAAAAAGCCTTTGCCCATTTCGGTATTCAATTGGTCGATTTTAAATTGGAATACGGACTCATCGACGGTGTGGCCACACTCATCGATGAAATCACCGGTGGATCCTTCCGACTCTGGCCCTATGCCAAGGAGAATCCCAATTTGAATCAGCCCAATGTGCTCAATGAACTCGATCCTTCCGGACGATTGGACAAGGACACCTACCGCATCGGTGAGGAACTGGAAAAAGTTCGAAGCAAATTCGAGAAAATCGCGGCCATTACGGCGGGATTCAAAGATCTGTAATTTGAATAAAAACCATCCCAATTTGTTTAATATATGAACGCGCGTTGGAAGGAGGAAATATGGAACCCTTAAAAGAATATTTGAAACCGGAAATCATCTGGTTTGTCGTTGGGGTGATCATGCTGATTATTGAATTCGCACTCCCCGGACTGATCATTTTCTTTTTTGCTGTCGGTGCTTGCCTCGTCGGCTCACTCTGTCTCATATTTGACCTGTCATTGAATGCCCAGTTGCTCATATTCATCCTGTCTTCCATCATCCTATTGATTACATTGAGAAAATGGTTGAAGACGGTTTTTACCGGTCGTGTTAAATCCCGGGGAGAGACTGATCCGCAATTGAAAGAATTCGTGGGAGAGAGTGCGTTGGTCATTGAGGCAATTGGTCCCAAGAAGAAAGGCAAGGTGGAATTACACGGGACAAATTGGCTGGCAGAGGCCGATGTAGAGATTCAGAAAGGCGCGATGGTTGAAATTGTCGGTAAAGAGAATATTACCTTAAAAGTTAAACCCGTCTAACCCACTTACAAAGGAGGGATGTCATGGGAACTTTCACTGTTATTTTAATATTTATCATTTTATTCGCACTGATCACATTTTTTAAGACGATTCGTGTCGTACCCCAGAAGACCACCTTTATCGTCGAGCGATTGGGCAAATACAAACAAACGCTGGGTGCCGGACTCCACGTGCTGGTGCCCTTTATCGATAAAATGGCATACAAACATACACTCAAGGAGCAGGCCGTGGATGTGCCACCTCAAGCCTGTATCACCAAGGACAACATCGCCGTTGAAGTGGATGGTATCCTCTACATGCAGGTCGTGGATCCGAGTAAGGCATCTTATGGAATAGGCAATTACCAATTTGCTTCTACCCAGTTGGCTCAGACGACGATGCGTAGTGTGATGGGTAAGCTGGACCTGGATAAAACCTTTGAGGAGCGGGAAACGATCAATGCGGCCATCGTGGATGCTGTAGACAAAGCGTCGGATCCCTGGGGCGTGAAGGTGACCCGGTATGAAGTGAAGAACATCACGCCTCCACAGAGTATCACGGATGCCATGGAAAAGCAGATGCGGGCGGAAAGGGAGAAGCGAGCCCTCATTGCCGAATCGGAAGGAGACAGACAGGCGAAGATCAACAGGGCCGATGGTGAGAAGGCCGGTGCGATTGCTCAGTCTGAAGGTGAGAAGCAAAAGCGGATCAACGAGGCGGAAGGACGGGCCGAGGAGATTCGGAAAGTCGCGATGGCCACAGCCGAGGGTATTCGTGAGATTGCTAAAGCCATCAATGAAGAGAGTGGAATCAATGCCGTCAATCTGCGAATTGCCGAACAGTATCTGAATGAATTCGGAAAACTCGCACAAACGAACAATTCGATGATTATTCCTACAGATCTGGCGAACATTGCAGGAATGATCAAGGCCGCCAGCTCGGTGATTAAGGATCAGAAGAAGGACCTGGAATAATATCGAATTATTACATCAATAGAGGTTTATCAGCTAGAATGTTAATGAAGCCCTGGGTGGGTGTACTCAGGGCTTTGTTTTTGGAAACTGAACGTTTTTAAGATTTCTCCCCCGATGAATCGGGATCGAAATGACAAGCTATTTTAATCTGCAACATAGTGTTGAGTCAGAGAGTTGGGGTGAAGGTGAATATTCAAGACTTTATTTTCTGCCTGGCGGCTCATATTTCCAGGTTTTCAATCCCAAATCCGAAGGTCGTGTCGCTGGTGGGACCAGGGCATTGAATACCTTTCGCGCCAGTAGCTGACATCGAATAAATGCCCGGGTGGCGCGTGACCAATAATAGATCCCTTCCTCCTCCGGCGGTTTTTTCGTCGATGTGAATCCTATACCATCTGGGCCGCGCCAGAAATCTCCCTTGGTCCATTCGATCACAGCCTGGTTGAAGATTTCATCCAGAGGGGCATAGGCCGGATCGGAATAGTCGAGTTTTCGAAGCTGCCTTTCGGCGACGAATAGATCGGTCTCGGCCTGGGCCCTGGCTGCTTTCATGACTTCGGCCGGATCGCCACCCAATTGCAGACAAAAGAATGCCCGTGTGGCATGGGCCAACCATCGCTGTCCATGGAATGCCCTGGGATGGCTGACCGTCGGATTCCACGACGGGTATGTCTGGGACAGGAAATAGAGTCTTTTTTCAGGGATGGTCATGGTGACATATGCGTTGGTCGTATGACCGATGGTATTCCACCAATCGCGTTCGTTCTGCTGGTAGTGGGCCATGGCCTCTTCCTGCCAATTGTCGGATGAGGTTTCGACTGGAACAGGATTGCTTTGAAATCGCCAGGCCATCTTCATAAAGTCGAGATCGACATAACCGTGGTAATCGGTGAACAGGTTATAGATGAACAGGTTTCGGCTCACACTCCCATCACGATATGGCGTACGTCCCTGTCTCATCCAACCTCCATGCTCGATGTATTCCTGATCCTCTCTCCCCAGCTCCCTGGATAGGAGGGTATTGGTGGCATACAGAAAGTCTTTCTCTCCCAGTTCCCCAGACCGACGAATGATGGCCGGATTTTCGATAACGTAAGCATCTCCCGTCTCATCGACCCAGAATCCCCCTGTCCCATAATATCCCCCACCGGAAAAATCACCTGTGGTCTCGTAACTCAGGATCAAGTCCACGGCATGCCGCGCCGTGTTGGCGAAACGGAGTGTGTGACGTATCGCCAGGTCACTCTGAATACCGAATCGGGGTTCCTTTCCCATGGCCTGGGCCGTCTGGGCGCATCCGTGATGGACATAAACGACTCCCTTATCATTCATGCCCGAATGGCCCCCGGCAGAAACCCATGGGCCTACGGCATAATAGGGGGAATGGATGTAGGCATTTCCACTGTCCGGGAAACAGACGAGCGTCACATTGAAGTGGTCGTCACCGTCGGAACTTGCTCCAGTGATCACCTTTCCATCCTTTGTTGCCTTACCCCAGGCTGCGACACTGCTGCATTTATCGATATCGTCCGATCCCGGGGGCAATGGGTCTCTCTCGGCATTTTCAGGAAATCCGGGACGATCCTGAGTCGACAGATACTCTCCATTTTGTACACCCAGGCAGAATTGGGCCAGGACTTCTTCATAGCTGAGTTTGACTCCGGCGTCACGTGCACCCTCCGCCATGCCCTTGAAAAAAGGGATCATTTCCGGTGTGTGCTTTCTGATGTACCACTGGTACCCCTTCAATGCCCTGCGTTGGTCCCGGGTGAAATCGTGCCGGATGATTTCCAGAATCCAGGAACCGAAGATATGAACGAGTTGACGCGAATATTGCCGGCCCATCTCGTAATCTGAACCTTCTAAAATGACCACAGGCCGAGCCCAGGGGAATATGGGCACGCCATCGACAAAATCGATCTCCGGTATGATCCGTTCGCTGAACGGATCATACTGATCCTGATTGACCTGGTTTGATGATTCGTCATTCCGACTTTGGCATGCAAATAGGGTGATGAAAAATAGAAAAGGTAGAATGATGCTTGCAGTTTTTAGATTAAGATGATTATTTTTTGTCTTCATCACAGAATTCCTTTCTCAAGCCTTTGTTTTGAAACCGGATTATCATTTGTTTAACCGCAGAGGCCACAGAGTGCTCTGAGAAAATCATTTATTGGTTTTATAATAATGAAGGAATTCTTTATATGTTTTCCCTTCAATGACATCATCAATTGCCGTGGTCGTATAGAGCCAATCATTGAAAAATAATGTGAGATCAATCGGTGCTTCTTTTTTACAGATATTGATAAATTCGTCTAATGTGGCACCCGTTTTATCGTATTTAGAATAGAACGCGCCTATCATCTTGTTAAAATGATTTTCACCCACCATTTCATAGAGAATGGCAAATACGACCATGCCTAATGTATAGGAATAATCTGTCATGTCCTGAATGCCGTAATCTTTCATTGAAATTGCATTGTATGTTTGATTCTTTTTAAATGACGTCTGTATTCTTTTCAGGTATTTATCGGCGGCGTCTTCTATGGCATTCACCTGGTTATCCAGTTTTTCCAACAACAAAAATTGAAGAAACTGGGCCAGACCTTCACTCTCCACACGGCATGGTTGAGGATCCAGCGGTATTACGTTCCACAAATGTGAAATTTCATGATAGATACCGGTCGTTTTGTATGGAGGCGTGAAATTATCAGCGGTCATAAGGATAGAAGTAATGTCTGCCTGAGATCCATAACCTTCCGGTAATTCTATAATTTTAAAGCCTTGATAGTTATGAAGATGCCCGAACCATTCCGAGTACGTATTCACAGAATTCTCTAAAGCGAGCATGATATTTTCAGCCCCTATACTATCTTCTGAGAAGTAGAACACGCTGTTTTCTTTTTTCTCTAAAAGATGATAATCCGAAACAGCTATATCCAGTCTCCATGAGGGTTTTATACTCTGGTAAGTATAAGTCGTCATTTCATCTGTTTTTACTTTCTGTAATAATTTTCCTCCATTGGCTACCAGGAGGTCATTGGGGACGGTAATATTGAGTAAGTAATGATAGCGTTCTTTAACAATGGCCATCATATCCCGGTCATTGGGATAACCTATTATGGGATATCCAAAACCATCCGTTCGAATGATGGTAAAATCTTTATTGATGTGATCTTTGACATAACGCCATCCAGTCTCGGAATAACCCAATAAATAACCTTCGTATTCAATTTTTATTGTTCGTCGTTCATTGGGATCGAGTTTTTTCTCGAGTGATATTTCGATAAAGTTGACCTGCAATTTTTCCCATCCTGAGACGGAAATGACGTTCTGGGAAAAAGGTATCGCCTTGTTATTTTCATCTTTAACCGATTTAACGGTGAGTAATCGATAAAGTAAGATGGGGATAAGTTCTATGGGTTGATCTGTGTGATTTGAAATTGTTATTTCGCAATCGCAGAATATTTTTTCGGTGTCGTAATCAATCCTTAAGTCCAATGTATAATGAATCGTTTTTGGTAGAGGATTTGTTTGCGACATGGATGCGGTTGTTGTAATTACAACGGCAATAAAAATTGAGTGGTAAAACCGGCAAAATTCAATCATTTATCAGCTCTCCCAAAATTTTTATTTGTGTTCGGGAATAATCCCTTAGTTTAAGAGGTGTACGAAGCATGAAAAGAATTGGCTTGCTCAAATTATTGTCATGCTATTTACTCAACCTCCACGATCATTTCCACCTCAACGGCCTGGTCCCGGGGCAGTACGGCCATGCCGACCGCCGCACGGGCATGCTTTCCCCGTTCCCCAAATACTTCTACCATCAAATCAGAAAATCCATTGATGACTGCCGGTTGGTTGGTGAACGATGGGTCTGAATTCACCATGCCCAATACTTTCACGATACGTTTTACTCTATTCAGGTCCCCTAACATGGCCTTCAATACGGCCAATTGATTGATGGCGGTCAGACGAGCCGCTTCGTATCCCTGCTCCACGCTGAGATCTTTTCCCAACTTGCCCTGCATTTCACTGCCGTCGGGTCTCCTGGGGCCCTTTCCGGCCAAGAATATGAGGTTTCCTGTCTGAACACCGTTAACGTAATTGGCAACCGGCTCGGGCGGGTCTGGCAGTGTGATGCCCAATGCTTTCAGTCTTGCTTCGGGATCGAATGGAGTATTCGAGGATTCATCCTG
>CAZYTI010000253.1:0-6500 GCA_964650065.1 uncultured bacterium | reverse complement strand
CCCGGGGATCAATATCTTACGTTTCTCCGGATAATCATTAAAATGCTGATGATACCATTGATGATGGTATCGGGCCCGCGGAACAAGATTCGCAATAGTCCACAGGGCGAATGCCAACCCTGTAAGCGACCAGGTCGCAATGGCCCACCCGGTCCACTCGAGGATCTCGCCAAAATAGTTGGGACAGGAAACCCACCGGAACAGGCCTTCCCTGGGGATTCGATATTCTGTCCCACCCGGCTTTCGGAGTTTTCTAAGAATGCCATCGGAATGATGGTTGATTAAAAAACCGGCAAGAAAAAGGATCACACCTATGATAAATCTCGGATCTATGATCCATTGAGTCGTATACCCGCCCGAAAAATGAGAAATATGGCGGCCGTTTAAATAACTGTTGATCAGATTGAAGAAGAACGCCATACCCGCAACAAGCCCGGGTATCATTTTTCGACTACCCCGTAAACGAAAGGGATAGACGAAGGTTCGGTAGAGGTAATGTGCTTCCCACATGCAAAAAAAAATGATGGCCGTGGGGGTTGCAGAATGCTTTCCTGAAAAATACCAGATTCCAAAACCCAGAGCGGCCGGGACCTCCATGAGGATCCACCCCAATCTGGAGTCAAGAGCAGGTCCCCAACCGCTTCGATGATACCGGCCATACGGTGCCGTCATAAAAAAAAGGAAAATGAAAATAATCCCGGCCACACCCATCCAACCCCAAAGCAGAATAAAGAAAAGAAACTTTTCAGTCATGATGTATTTTAGATTCCGTTCAATTTATCCAAATTGCACACCCAGATCCAACCTTCATTCATGCCAATTCAACATCTTCCATCGGAAAACCCGTTCATCAAAACATCATTTTAATTTTGTAAACACGAAGTATTCCCATGGTTTTAATCTCAGCACCACCCCCTGTGAAATACTGCTTCTCTCGTTTGTGAAAATTTCCCTGTAATTACCAACACATTCAGCTCCTTCTATAATGATGCTCAAATTGTCTCCGGTTAAATTCAAAACGACAAACACTTTGTCATCTTTTTTCTCCCGAACAAAGGCAAAGACAGCCTCTTCATGCGTAGTCGCTACAGGAACGGTGCAGCCACCATGACTGCCATTCCACAGGGCACGATTTTCTTTTTTCAGATGCAGGAGGGTCGTGTATAAGTCCGTCAATTCATGCTTTCGCCATGGGATGGGATCCTTTTCAAAAAATGCCAACCGTTTATTCAAGCCCGCCTCCTGCCCGCTGTATATCAGGGGCATCCCGCCGACGGTCGCCGCTAAAACGGCAAACGTCTCCACTCCGTCCCCCAACCGTTCGAAAACCGTCCCATTCCATGCGTTTTCATCATGATTGGTCGTAAAAACCATACGGTAACTCCCATCGGGATAGATCTCCGTTTCCCGTTCCACATGGCTTCGCAGATCAAGAGCCGTTGCCTTTCCCGAGGCCACATCGTTCATGAGATGGAAGAGTTTCCAGTTATATGTCATGTCAAAGCCATGATTATGAAGCTCAGGTGATTCCCCTTCGGCCAACATGAATACGGGCTTGATCCCGTCCAATTCAGACCGGGCCCTTTTCCAAAAATCCAGGGGGACCATTTCGGCCACATCGCAACGAAAACCATCGATATCCGTCATCACCACCCAAAATTTCAAGGCCTCGATCATATAATTCCGTAATTCCGGGTGATCATAGTTCAGATCGATCACATCGGACCAGTCAGGAACCGGAGGCTGAAAATGTCCCGCCGAATCCTTTGTAAACCAATCAGGATGATCGACAGTGAGGCGGTTGTCCCAGGCCGTATGATTGGCAACCCAGTCAAGGATCACATACATACTCATGTCATGAATTTTATCCACCAGATTCGTAAAATCCTCCAATTTACCGAGCTCAGGATTCACTGCCAGATAATCCTTTACAGAGTAATAGCTCCCCATAGACCCTTTCCGGTTTTCCTCACCGATGGGATGAATGGGCATAAACCACAGAATATCGACACCCATTTCCTTCAAGCGGGGCAGGTGCTTCTCAAAAGCCTTGAAGGTTCCCTGCTGAGTGTATTGCCGAAGGTTCACCTCGTAGATGCTCTTCTGAATGCTCCATGCAGGTGGAGAAGGTGAACCATTTTCATGATGAGAAGAATCCGTTTGCTTTCGACAAATTAAGGAGAAAGGTATGGATACTATGGTGACAATGAAAATTATCCATATCATTGCACTTAAGATTTTTCGCTTCATTCTTCTCATCCTCATGAGTTAAAAATTCTTTATGGTCATCATAATATCCTAAGACCTACTGATCAACCGAAAGTGCGATCAATGTCTGGGCTACATAATAGAAACTCAAAATGAATTGCAATATCATAGAATAACTTTAATTTTAATAAAAATATTCCATCCTCATTTACTCCCGATGAGAGCCAATGTGTTTATCTGACAGTATCTGAATCGTCGATTCAATGATCTGGTACTGTTCTGTTAAATGCGTATGAATATTTTCTATAAGCCTGTCGCAGTCGATGGATTCCTTCTCAGCCTCACTCAAAAATACATGGGCCGAAAAAACCAGCATATCTGCTGTGATGACCCACAGATGTGTATTGGTCAACTCTCTGATTTCAGGGAAGGTGGCTTTTAGGTCATCAGCAATGATGTGCACATTGAGTCCCGTCGGCGCCATCTCCATCAAGATAATGGCCGACTCTTTTAATATACCCCAGGCCCAGAAGATGATGGTAGCCGAAATACCCAGACTGACGATGGGATCCAAAACATGCCATCCTGTTTGCAAAATGAGTATCCCTGCGATGATGATCCCAATGGCGAAACAATGGGTGAACATATGCCCTGCATCACTGATCAGGGCGATGCTGTGGGTGAAGATCCCTCCCACAAATTCGATGATCATCACCAGGAAAGTGATAGAAAAGGAAAGAATGAGTTTCTTTTTCTCTGTCGAACGGTATTCAAATAACCGTTCGGAGAAAACATTCTCTTTATATTGCGCCATAATTCTGATCTGCTAATTAATGATGAAATTGGTACTTTATAAATTACAAATTACAAAATCCCCGCCTGCCTGGTTTTCACGCATTTTGCCAATATAGTTCAATTGGCGGGTAGGCAAATGACATTTGTTGTTTGAAATAAAAAACTACTGACTAAACTTCCATAGGCAACGTCATTTTCTCCTTATCGTGAGGAGGGCCTTGCTGAGATCTATCTTTGGGTAAAAGAAAAACGAGAGGAAGACCCATGAGCATGATCACTGAACTGATGGCGAAGGCCTTCTGTAAACCGAATATATCACCCAGAAATCCCACGACAACAACCATGGCGGAACGGATTATAAAGCTCAAACTCATATAGACACCATTGGCCAGGGCCCGATTTTCAGGAAAATTCTCCTGAACCAGGGCCATGATCACAGGGGTCGTGGATATCAACGTGACTCCCATGATCACTAACAAAGGGAGTTGACCCAGTCCTTCAATCCGAAAAAAAATAAACATCATGATCGGTGTGATCAGTAGTGTAATGAAAAGCACGAATCTCCTACCCAGTTTATCACTCATCGTTCCCCCCAACAGAGCACCCACAGCGCCTGCTGCCTGAACGATAGTGAGTGAGGCACCTGCAAGCCAGAGGCTCTTTCCCATTTCGGACAGGTAAGTCGGAAGAAAAATCGTAAGTGAACCAAACATCAATCCTCGCACCACGATCAAGCCCACCACAGGCGCCATGACGGGTCTCATCCGCTTCAGAGCCAATCGCCATGGGAGTTCCCCTGCGTGTCGGTGAATGGGATATGCTTCCTCCTTCACACGTAAAAAAAGTATCAACGAGGCCAAGAGTCCAAAAACCATTAACCAGGGCACGCTTTCAAGAGTAAAATAGCGAATCATGGTCACAATGATAATCGGTCCCAAGGCTCGTCCCAGTTCTCCACCCATCATCCAATAACTCATACCTTGCCCCAATCGCTGTCCCGCCAAACGTCCTGAGATGACCGGACCCACGGCGTGGAAGGCGGCCGAGCTCAAACCGACACATGTCAGAATCAAACTTAACATAAAATAACCGGAAATGGCAGTCAACGAACTCATCAATGCCGCCGTGATACCCGGAGCCAGAAACACCCAATGTTGTTGTCTGGTGCGATCCGCTAAATGACCGATCACGGGCTGAATCAATGACGGTGCCTGGGTAAAAACGGTCAACAATCCAGCTTCTGCCTTGGACAGGGCAAGATTGGCAATGAATATTGGGAGTAAGGGAGGCAGAAATGCTGTGTAAGTATCGTGGACCGCATGTCCTGATGAGATTGTAAGGACTCGAATTGTCTGAAATGGTTCTTTATCTGAGTGATGTGCGTTCAATGCAAATCCTGCCGTTTTTTCATTAGGTGTTTCAATCCTGGAGATAAGGATACAGCGTTTGGATGAACAAGAACATCCCTAATAGCGTCAATAACATATAAATATATCGATCGAATTTCCCTCTGGCGATGGTTTTATGGATCTTATCCCCTACCCAGACTCCCAAGAGGACGACGGGTAGTGCCAGAAGATAATAGGTGAAAACGGTCCGAGTCCAGAGCCCCGCAATGGCGTGGCCCAACAGGATAAGGAGGCCCGTAAAGAAAAAATACCCTTGCAGGGTGGCTCTATAGGTCTCAGGGGACCACTGCCTCAATGTTCCATAAATGACTATAAGCGGACCATTGGTGTTGTAGGCGCCCCCCAGAATACCCGCACAAAAACCAAAGGGATATGCTGAACGTTCTCCTTTGATCGCCATGATCCGAGGTTTTATCAATTGATATAAAGAAAAACCGACGATAAGTAATCCCAGGATCATTTTTAACCAATGTTCGTACACACCCTTTAAGACCAACAATCCCAGAGGAATCCCTGCCAAGGTCGCCAAAATCAATCGCCATGCACTCCTGACCTGTACCTTGCGCCAATGACCACAGAGGATTGTGATCGCAATGCTTATTGCAATCAAGGCCACCAGGGGTGTCGCTGTCCTGATACTCAAGACCAATGCCAAGAGCGGCATGGCGACAACTGCATCACCAAATCCGAAAGCCGACCGTATAAAGGTGGACACAAAAATGATGATCAACACCCATAATGTATTTAGCTCAAAAATCATTGAAAAACTCGATTGAATTAATCCCAAATTATTTTTGGTGGGATCTATGGTTGAACAATTGATTTTAGTATTCTGTTATCGATCGCCGTGACTGTTTTTTGTCACTTTGACGCCTTTTCTCATTCATTCTTTTCTGCCTGGATGCCTTCGATGGTTTCGTTTTTCGCCGAACCTTGGGTTTCTCTAGAGCCTTCCGAATCAATTCTGTAAGTCTCTGTATTGCATCCTGCCGATTTCTCTCTTGAGTCCTGAACCGTTTCGCCTCAATGATCAGAATACCATCCTCGGTCATTCTTTTTCCGGCCAACCGGCCCAACCGGTCTTTGATATCATCCGATAAAAACGAGACGTCTCTTGTATCATAACGAAGCTGTACGGCTGTAGCGACCTTATTCACATTCTGCCCCCCCGGACCCGACGCCCGTATGAATCCCCACCTGATGTCGGATGGATGAATCACAATGTCCGATGTTATGTAAATTTTATCTGTGACCGTCACCTGAATAGCCTTATACAATAAAAGAGATAGAACGCGGATTAAACAGATGGAACGGATTTGAACGGATGAATTTATTAATTACGATTAAAACGATCCGTTTTAATCCGTCAAATCCGTTCAATCCGCGTTCCATTCACTCTCTACTTCGTAAATGTTTCTCAAACCATTTCATGATACGCTGGGACACATCCATGGTAAACTTGGGTTCCCGCGGACCGTGCGGTGTTCTGGGATAAACAACCATTTCCGTGGGCACCTTTCTTCGCTGAAGCGCGACATAAAACTCCTGACCCTGGGTGAATGGAACGCGAAGATCCTGCTGGCCATGAATGACCTGAGTGGGTGTGGTGACATTTTTAATCCGGTATATAGCCGAATGTTTTTCATAGGTTTCATAATCTTCCCAGACTTCGCCTCCCATATGGGCCACGAGATAATCGGGAATATCGGTTGTCGTGGTCATACTGACCAGGTTCGGCAGACCGGCCCCCATACTCGCTGCCTTGAAACGCTGGGTTTTCGTCACGACGTATGAGGTCATATACCCCCCGTAACTCCATCCCATAACACACAAACTGTCCGGGTGCCCCACTCCCATATCGATCACTTTATCCACACCAGCCATACAATCCTCAAAATCTCCAAAACCCCAATCCCGGAAATTGGCATATCGAAAATCTTTCCCATACCCGGTACTCCCCCGGGGATTGGGTCGAAGAACAGCATAACCATGCTGAGCAAAGTATTGAATCATGTAGATGCCTGCCCTGCCCGTGAAACTCTGCGTAAACACACCGGCGGGACCGCCGTGGATCTGCAGGATGAGGGG
>CAZYTI010000252.1:0-6513 GCA_964650065.1 uncultured bacterium | reverse complement strand
ACATGATTTTTTTCATGACTAAAAAAATATGAAACTTAAAATACCAAATATTTTAACTATCGGTAGAATTATTTTAGTTCCAATATTAATTGGAACTTTCTACTTACCTGGCGCTTTAGGAGATTGGATACCATTTTTTATATTTTTATTAGCAAGTTTTACAGATTTTTTGGATGGCTTATTAGCTAGACTTTATAAAGAAGAATCAAAACTTGGTGAACTTTTGGACCCAATCGCTGATAAAATTATTGTAGCCACCGCATTAATCCTTTTAGTAATGAACGGCACAATAATGAATTATGAGGTTAAAAATTAATGAATGGGAAATTGGTTGTACTCGCAGGTGGAATATCTTCACGCATGAAAAAATCGTTGTCTTCCTCAGTTCAAATTGAGAAGCAATTGAAAGAGGATGCTGAGCAGAAACCAAAATCGATGATGGGTATAGGGGATCATCAACGTCCGTTTTTAGATTACCTGTTATTCAATGCGAGGGAAGTGGGATATAGAGATGTGATTATCGTCGTAGGAGAAAAGGACCATTCGATTCAGGGCCATTATGGTCAGAAAGAACGAGGAAATATTTATCATGGATTAAGCATAGCCTATGCCGTGCAAAAGATACCGGAGGGAAGATCGAAACCCCTGGGCACGGGGGATGCCTTGTTGTGTGCGCTTCGGTTGAGAGAGGATTGGCAGGGGTGCTCCTTCTCGGTATGCAATAGCGATAATCTGTATTCTCAGGAAGCATTAAGGTTGATGCTGGACTCTCCCCGTAAGAATGCCCTTATCGATTATGATCGGTCATCACTCAAATTTGAAAAAAGCAGGATCGAAAAATTTGCTGTGACGAGGAAGGATGAAGGGAATTATTTAGTGGAGATCATAGAAAAGCCTTCGAGAGAGGAAATCGAAAGTGTCAGGGGGAAGGATGGCATGATCGGTGTTAGCATGAATCTGTTCCGATTAGACTATGACATGATCCTTCCGTATTTGGAGACCGTACCCATGCACCCTGGCAGGCAGGAAAAAGAATTGCCAACCGCTGTCATCATGATGGTGAAGGATCATCCCAAATCGTGTTATGCCTATCCACTGAAAGAACATGTTCCTGACCTGACACAGTTGAGTGATGTCAATTTTATACGGGATTATTTGGATAAAACATTCAAGGATTTTTCCTTTTAAACATTGATTGATAAGAAAATGCCACGAAGACACAAAGTCACTAAGAAAAACAGATTTCATATTAAAGCAATCGTACTCTTCATTTTTCTCTTCACGTGTTACCCTTTTCAAGTCAATGCCGTCCAGTCGGATAATACGCAAATTACCGCAATGACCAGGTATAATTATTATACCCATGAAGACAGCGGCATGATGATGCTGCGTTTTCCCAGATCAATTCGGAACCGGATGATCGTCCTGGATCTCCTGTGCCGGGGTGAAAAGGTTGTCGATAGCATCTCGATCAAAGCCGATGAACGCGTGCTTGTGCCATTCCCTCTGGATTCCCTCAGATTTGGGATGAACGAGATGTCCTGTTGTTTCTCGCTTCCGGGAGAAAGGAAGGATACGGTTATCGTTGAAGTGATGAAATGGTCGCTAAAATCCAATGAAGTTAAAATCGATTATGCGACGGGTGGTCTCATCGTTGAAGGATTGCCCTTTTTCCCCTTTGGATTCTACTGCTACTCACCCGTACAACCCACCCTCGCCGAAGAAGAGGTGGTGAAGGGATTCAACATGATGTCGCCTTATCAGAATATTAAGAAGAAAACCCGGAAAGAACGGCGACGGTATATGGATCGATGTGCGGAACTGGGTATGAAGGTACACTACCAGTTGCTCAGCGTGGCCGGAGGTGGAGGCGTCAATGTTCGAGGCATGACAGAAAAGTCTTCTGAAGAAAAACGAAAACTATTGGAAGCGGAGATCATTGCATTTCGGGATCATCCGGCACTTTTGGCCTGGTATATCAGTGATGAACCGGTCGGTCATGGTGTGGCAGCCGAAGATCTCGTCGAGACTTATCGATTGATTAAGAATCTGGATCCCTATCACCCGGTGAGTATCGTTTTCATGGCCCCCCATCGTGCCAAAGAATACAGACACACGATGGATGTGG
This sequence comes from uncultured bacterium, assembly GCA_964650065.1. Classification (GTDB taxonomy): domain Bacteria; phylum Zhuqueibacterota; class QNDG01; order QNDG01; family DSAB01; genus CAZYTI01. Next base: position 4,385 of record CAZYTI010000252.1, on the reverse strand, counting down.
TCATGGCCGATCCTTACCCCATACCCGGAGGATCGGTCATGGAGGTGGAGAGGATCAGCTGGAATTTAAAATCCACTTTTGGAAGTGCCAAGCCTCTCTGGATCGTTCCCCAGGCCTTTGGAGGAAATGAATTCTGGCAGCGGGAGCCCACGCCTCAGGAGATAAGGGTGATGACGTACCTTGCCATCATTCATGGTGCCACGGGGATTCAATATTTCATCCGTCACGGTTTGAGCCGATTCCCAAAATCCACAGTCGCCTGGAGCGAATGCGGCATGATGGCACGAGAGATTGGCGAGCTCACACCATTTCTCTTATCCGATGATTCGGCCCCAGGAGTCTCCTCTTCCATAAAGTCCGTAAAGGTTGGTGCCTGGAAGCGGAACGAGCAGATTGTCATCCTGGCGGTGAATACAGAAAATCGACCTCGCAGGGTCACATTTCGCATCAGGGGATTCTCATATTCAATGGATGGGAATGTCCTTTTTGAGAATCGAATCCTACGTGTTCGAAACGGCATATGGGAGGATGAAATTGAGGCCTTTGGAACACGTGCGTATATGATTACCAGAGAAGCATTATCTGCAGAAAATGAGTTCATTGATCCTGATAATTTGCTGTTGAATTCGAGTTTTGAGGAAAATCCGAGCGTCGGGACTCCGGCCGGTTGCTATGCACGTTTATATGGGGATCGGGGCGCCACTTATTTTATCGATTCCCGGATCGCCCTTCATGGCGAACATTCATTGCGGTTGGTCACGCCAAGAAGGGGTGAGGGCGTGACCCTCGCTTTTTTCCCTTTTCAATTTAAAAAAGGAAATGCCTGCTGTTATTCCATCTGGGGCAGAACGACCCAACAGGAACCTAAACCGCCCCAGCTGGACTACGGAGATTTTTTTAGGAAACTGTTTCCCTGGGTGCGAAGGGATGACGATTCGATGACCTTCCGGATGCAATTGGGACTTCTCAATTCCGAGGAATTCGAACTCACACCGGAATGGAAACAGTATTTTATCACCGCTTCAGAGCCGGATTCGGGGAGGAATACCGGACGCGTCAGTCCGATTTTATCATTGACCGGCCAGGGAAAAGCGTGGTTTGATTGCATGCAGGTCGTGATCGATCCGGTGATCGAAACGGAAGTTCTTGAATCCTTGCAGGGGATGATGGTCACCCTCTCGACGAAGCGGAATGAAACCGAGCTTCACTATACACGGGATGGAGCCGGGCCTTCCACACATTCTCCCCTTTATACCGAGCCGTTTCTGGTGGATACGACGTGTGTGATTAAAGCGGGAGTATTCGAGGAGGGTGAACTCCAGGGTGTCTCCCGGCGGTCGGTTTATGTCCATTCGGCTTTTGGTAAAAAGGTCGGGTATCAAACGACATATGCTTCCCGCTTTACCGGTGGCGGTGCATTTGCGTTGGTCGATGGGATCACCGGGACATCGAGCTATTGGGATGGCCGTTGGCAGGGTTTTTTACAGGATGACATGAATGTCACTATCGATTTGGGAGGCGTCATTTCAATTCGGAACATCACGGCACATTTTTTACAGAACATGGCGGTTTGGATTTTTCTCCCCACATCCATTGAATTTGCGGTTTCTATGGATGGAGAAAAGTTTACCACAGTATACAGGATGCCCAATAACGGGGCAGGTCGTCGAAACGGTGAATTCATACAGGAAATCACGCAATCCCTGGAAGGTGTGCATGCCCGATATATTCGTGTTCGGGCGAAGAATATCGGTGTCTGTCCACCCTGGCACCGGGGTGCCGGTGGTAAGGCCTGGATTTTTGTGGATGAGATTTTGGTAAACTGATTTAACAATAAAATCAAGAAAACAAGAGAAAAAAATAAATGTTGCGTTTTAATACGCAATTTTTATATTAAAATAGCGTTTTAATCCGCAACTTTTAATAAAAAGGTTGGAGTACTTATGATACCAAGAATCCTTGAAGGAATCATTCTCGATCGTTTTCATAGGGGTAAAGTGATTCTTGTTTTAGGGCCTCGCCAATCGGGAAAGACGACCATGGCGAATCGTATTATCCGGCAATGTGGTTTATCCACGCTCTATTTAAATGGAGATGAAGTTGATGTGCGAGATTTGTTGACGGATACAACGTCGACACATCTCAAAGCAATGACAGGGAAGCATAGAGTGGTTGTTATCGATGAAGCCCAGCGCATTTCCAATATTGGAATAACCTTGAAGCTGTTTGCTGATAATATCAAACATGTTCAGGTTCTCGTCACTGGATCCTCTTCATTGGAATTGGCAAATAAAATAAAGGAACCACTGACAGGAAGAAAGTATGAATATTTTCTTTTTCCTGTCTCGTTTCAAGAGATGGTTGCCAATACGAGTTTATTGGAAGAAAAGCGAATGTTAGCGCATCGGATGATCTATGGATGCTATCCGGAGGTTATCATAAAACAAGGGGAAGAAAAAGAAATCCTGAACCTCTTGGCCAGTAGTTATCTTTACAAAGACCTGTTTGCCTGGGAGCATATAAAGAAACCGGTGCTTTTAGAAAAGCTCCTTCAGGCGTTAGCCTTACAAATGGGTAATGAAGTTTCGTATCGGGAATTAGGACAATTGGTGGGTGCGGACAATGAAACCGTAGAGAGATATATCGATCTCATGGAAAAAGCATACATCGTCTTCAAGCTTACCGCCCTGAGTAGAAATTTGAGAAATGAAATAAAAAAAACCAGGAAGATTTATTTTTATGATAATGGCATTCGGAATGCAATTATAAAGAATTTCAATCCCCTGACATTACGGCAGGATACGGGTGCTCTGTGGGAGAACTTTCTTATATCGGAACGAATGAAAATCAATCATTATACAGGTAGATGGGTGAACAGCTGGTTTTGGCGAACGCATGCTCAACAGGAAATAGATTATATCGAAGAATATGGTGGTCTTCTCCATGCGTATGAATTCAAATGGAATCCCCAAAAGAAAGAAAGATTACCTAAAACGTTTTTTAATGGTTATCCCGGAAGCGAGTCTTCCATTATAACTCGGGAGAATTATGTAAAATTTATTTCAGAATAACATTATTGATCATAACGTAAATCACGATAAATATAATGCAATCATATGGGAGGGGCCAAAAACATGATTGTAAAAACGCATATAATTACAACCATGGTGGTAATGATTCTATTACAGATTCTTTTATTCTGTTGTGTCCGAACAGAAAAACCATCAGATTTTCAAAGTATGTGGCCGGAGGATATCGAACGCATATGGCCTGGACCTGAATACTGGACAAATCGACTCCAGGACTGGCGTATCAAGGAGGGTCGTCTCGAGTGTCTCCTTGGTGACGAAGATCGCAACGTGCAGGTCTTGACGCGACAGCTTGGTTCCCATGATGGGAACCTCGAAATGTGTGTACGCCTCGGTGTGTTGGGAGAATCGGATTTGGAGAATGGGGACGATTGGGTCGGGTTCAAAATCGGTGCAATGGGAAGGTTTAACGATTATCGGGATAGTGCGATCTATGGGAAGGGGCTGCATGTCGGAATACGGTGTGATGGCAGGTTGTTCATCGGGCCACATACCATGGAGAAAACATCGGATGATGTCTTGGCGTTGAAGGCGTTATTGCGAAAGGGTGTCGAGCTTCGGGTTCATATAGAGCCTCAAGGGGAACAATACAGACTCGAACTCAGCGGTTACGATCCGGAAACCGGAACTCGACTCTATTCGATTGGACTGGATACCCTGTCATCCGATATACTCAAAGGAAACCTTGCCTTAGTCAGTCACCTGCCTGGCACGAAGAAATTAAAGGAAGAGGCATTATCATGGTTTTCCCATTGGCAAATAGCCGGCAGTAAAGTGGAAGTGCATGATGATCAGGCATTCGGTCCTGTTCTGTTCAGTCAATATACACTGAGTAAGTCCATTTTGAAAATGACTGCCCAGATGGCCCCTATGGGTGAAGAGGATGGAAAGGCCGTGACCTTGCAAGTTCGTAAAGTGCGTAACCGCTGGCAGACCATCGGCGAAGCCACAGTCGATGAGATGGCAAGAACCGCCACATTTCGTGTTCAGGATTGGGATGGGTCTAAAGATACGCCATATCGATTGGTGTACAATCTGGCGGTGTCGAAGGATAAAATGAGGGAATATACATATGCCGGCCTGGTACGTAAGGATCCATTGGATAAGGAGGAAATGGTCGTTGCCGGATTTACGGGGAATAACGATTTGGGATTTCCAAATAATGATATGGTCGCTCATGTAAAATACCATGATCCTGATGTGTTGTTTTTTTCCGGGGATCAGATATATGAACGGGTGGCGGGGTATGGTGTTCAGCGTTCACCTGTCGACAAAGCCACACTCGATTACCTGAGA
>CAZYTI010000251.1:0-6520 GCA_964650065.1 uncultured bacterium | reverse complement strand
TACAGGTGAGGAATAATATTGACCCTGTGCTGGGGAATATCGTGGCCCCTGACATACATACAAGGAGTTAAAAAGGCTCCGGGATCATGAGAAATTTTCACCCTGGATCTACCGTATCGCCCTTAATCTCTGTAGAGACGAACTCAAAAGGCGAAAAAAACGTCACCTCCTCTATTACGAGGACTTTGGATCGAATCAAGACGCCTCAAATCCGGTCATACAGTTGCCGGACAATGAAACAAAGACCCCCGAAGAACTCATCGATCACCAGGAGCTCTGTGATATTTTAAAACGGGCCATCATGTCATTACCGGAAGAGCAGAGGGTCGTTATTGTCATGAAGCAATACCAGGATTTAAAGTTTACAGAAATCGCTGAAATTTTAAAGCAGCCCATCAACACAGTCAAATCCCGACTCTACTACGGGCTTCGGACTCTAAGAAAAATTCTTGTTGAGTCTAAATTCAGCAAGGAGGTATTATTCAATGAAGTGTAACGAAATTCAGAATCAACTCGTCTCTCTCGCGTATGGAGAATTGGAACCCCAGGATGAAAAACGAATTCAGGACCATCTCGAATCCTGTTCTTCCTGCCAGGAGATCTATCAGGAACTGAAGGGCACTTCCGATCTATTGGAAAAATGGGAAGTCGAAACGCCCAAAATGAATTTTTTATTTGTCAGTGAATCCACATCACCATGGAAGACCTGGAAAGAAAAGCTGACCCGACTCAGTTGGGGACGACGGCTGGCCCTGGGCGTTCCGGCGTTTGCAGCCGTTTTTTGTCTTGTTTTAGCCCTTCTGAATTTCCAGGCCGACTATCAGGAAGGCCGGTGGCATGTCAGTTTCAGCCTTTTCCCCAAAAACAAACAGGTGGATCAAGATCAGATTCTGGCACAGGCGCTCCAACAAAATCAGAAGGAGACCTTGCTTCTCATCTCAAAAATGATCGAGGACAGTGAATACCAACAACGGAGCGAATACACCCTGACCTTATCCAAATTTGCTCGAGAGATGGAGAGACAAAGGCTGCAGGATATGAGCACATTGGGTCAGAGCTTCGCAGGACTTCAACAGACGACCGAGGGAAGGTTTCACCAATACAACAATGTGATCAGTGATCTCATTCAGATGGCAAGCTATAAGATCGAGAAGCAATAATGACTTTACAATATTTTAGATGGAGGTGCTAAAAATGTGGAACGGAAAAAAAAATATACCGTGGACGTGGACAATAATGGTTTTTATACTGGGTTTGAACACAATGGGTTTTGGACAGAGGGCCTCGGTCAATCAGGATCGTTTAAACCGGGACCTCAGGATCATGGAAGGTGTCCTGGCCAAGTTACTCAGAGGAAAACCTTCTCGTCATTATATCAATGGAAAGACCAAAGCCGTCTATCTCCCCGGTTTTGGTATTGTATTTCACACCAATCAGGAAGGCCCAGCTTACAGACATTTAAACACCGCGTTAGGATTGCAATATGAAACTTTTAGGGCCCAGGCTAGAAAAACCAGGGAACAGCACAATGAGTTACGGAGAGAAATGGAAACAAAACGAGAAGAGATACAAGAAGCGCAGCTTCGAGAGCATTTATTAAAAGCGGAAGAGGTAGAAGCCGAAGAAGCAATCATCGTCGATGAAATGGATGCTGTAAGAGACTTCCTGGAGGGGGACAAAGAAAAGATAATCGAAGAAGAGAAAAAGGCCGTAGAAACGTTAAAAGATAACATCTCTCTCTTTTTCATCAATTACATTTCGGCCATCGGTCAACTCAACCCTCAGGACAGAATTGCCGTATTGGTGGATCTGAGTGACTGGAATATCATGGATTCAGCGGATGGTTTCTTAACGGGCTGGGTGACCAAACAGGATGTAGATCGTTACCGTCAAGATCGATCGAAGGAATCAGAATTGAAAAATAAGATAAATTTCCAGCTGGCTTCGTCTGATTCGGATATCGACATGGATATCAATATATTATCGGAAATCTTTGATCGGGCCATGGACAGCTCGACCTGGTGGGGAAAATCCAACAACAACGGTATCTATATCAACGGCCTGGGTGCATTGCTCTTTATGGATATTCCCTCCAACTACTATGTGCTGAATGCGGACGGTGAAAATCTCATTTCTATTGTTCGAGGAAGGACCTATGAAGACGCCGTTACCGCCTTTGTGCCAGGAAAAGAAAAATCCGCGAAAAAGGAAAAAGGAGAATCCGCGGAAGAACGAATACAAAAAGTTCAGGATGAACTCTTCGAACTCATGGCGTCTTACGGACATACCGTGCGACTCAAATCCCAGGAATCCATCGTTCTCAACATCGATCTGGGAAGAAGATCACTATTCATGAATTATAATGGCAAAACGGATAAAATTCCCTCACGGTTGATCCTTCAATTGAAAAAGCAGGACCTGGACGAGTATAACAGAGGTGTCATCACTCTGGACGCCTTGAAGAAGAGATTGGTACGGCAGACCTACTAGGTAAAGCATTATAAAGATATGGGTATTTTAGCCTTTAAACAAAGCCGGTTGGTTGAATAAAAATGAAATGCATGAAAATGTCAAATGTTAAAGTTCAAATGTCAAAAAAATACCAAATGACAAAAAGTCCAATTGTCGAGTTATTGGGTCTTGGGATTTGGACATTGATTTGTCATTTGGATTTGGACATTTGACATTTCAAACATTTTAACATTTTATAATAATCTATTAAACTTCTCAGTCCATGCTAAGCCCCAAACGAAAATATTCATTTTGGGGCTTTTTTTCTTGCACACACCCAAAAAAATTCATACTTTCATGCAAACCTTTTACTAAATCATCGAGTCTAAGAAAATAGATACGGGATAATGAGTATGAATGAAGAAGAGAAGGATCTCGTACTCCGAGCAAAGGAGGGTGATCTGCAGGCCTTTGAAAAACTCGTTCAAGCATACGATAAGAGAGTCTTGTCATTGGCCTACCAATTACTTGGAAACACACAGGATGCCGAGGATGTGTATCAGGATGCATTTATGAGAGCCTATAACAACATTAAAAGATTCCGATTCGAGAGCGACTTCTATACATGGCTCTACCGCATCGTCGTGAACTGTGCCCTCAGTTACCGTAAAAAGCGAAGCCGTCAACGTCATCAATCCATCGATGCATCGGGTGATAAAGAACAGGGTTGGCAGTGGACCCCGGTCGATCCTAAAGCGAGTCCCGATACACTGGTCGGCAACCTGGAGTTGAGAGAACAGATCAACTCGAACGTGGATAAACTTCCATTAATGCAGAGAGTCGTTTTCAGTCTTCGGTTTTTTCAAGATTTCAAGATCAAGGATATTGCCAAAATCATCGGCTGTACCGAAGGCACGGTGAAAAATTATCTTTTTAGAAGCACACAAAAAATGCGTAAACAACTAAACCCTTATTTAAAAGGATCCACAGGATAAAAAATGAGAAATTATCACATTCCAGCTGAAAAGATTATCCTCTATGTTCTGAACGAACTTCCGGAAAACGAGCTGAAGACGGTGGATACACATCTCGACACGTGCCACGAATGCCAGAATCTTCTCAAAGAGGAATCCTATTTCGTTCAATCCGTGAAGAATCAACCTCATAAAGAGCCCGAGGAATCGTCTCTTGCAAGATGTCGAAATCGTCTCAACTATAATCTTCAACAGGAAGTAAATCGGAAAAACCAGAAAAAATTCAGTATCCATATTGGAGAGTACGTCTCTATCCGACTTCCTATAAAACGCCTTGCAGTAGCGACATTCATATTCTTCATCGGTCTTGTTCTGGGACGGGTAATCCCCATCCAAAACATGAATCGAGATTCTGCCATGGAGGATGCCATGAATGCACTGCAATCCTCCATGCTCGTCAGTCATTTCCAGATCATACCTTCTCCTGATAAGCCCAACGAGATAGAGGTGCGGTTTCACACACTCCAGGAAAAGAGGCTTCGAGGCGATCTGAACGATCCCGAGATCCAATACATCCTTTCGTATGCATTGGTTAATGAGCCCAGAGACAACATCCGCTTAAAAAGCGTGGGTCTCCTGGACCCATCCGTGATGAACAACACCATGCATCAGGCATTGATACATGCTCTGGAACACGATTCGAATCCAGGAGTGCGTTTGAAGGCCATTAAGTTGATAAAAACACTGCCCATCGATGACAGTACAAAGGAGACGCTTATATCAGCCCTATTTCAAGATCCCAATGCCGGCGTTCGAATCGAAGCAGCCAATGCTTTGAGTCAAACTGCCGATCCCAGAATTCGTCCCATCCTTCAGAATAAAGCCGCTGAGGATGAATACATTTCGACCCTGATCTCGAAAACCAAAGAACCGAATGAAATTTCTATAAGCCGTGAGCCATAAAACAGATTAATAAATTGAATCAATAGGAGAAAGATCATGCGACAGAAAAAACAGATTATCGGACTGATGGCAATGCTTTTAGGCATAAGCCTCCTCGGTGAAAGCAATGCTCAACAACTCGAAAAGCAAGGTAAGTACTGGGTCGGTAAAATCACCAAAACATTTCAGGTGAGCAAGGGAGGCACAATCGTTTTAGATGAAGTGAGAGGCAGCGTTACGATTCAAACCTGGGATAAAAACGAGGTGAAGATCCTCGAAGAAAAAAGAATGGACATCTTCACCAAGAGTGAAGCAGAAGCGGCCATGGAGGAATCTGAAAGCGGATATACGCAGGAAGGAAATGAAATTCGGATCGGCGGGCCGGCATTCGATAGGAGATGGATTCAAAGTGAGTTTGAAATCTATGTTCCAGTGGAATTCAACTGTGAAATTGAAACCAAGGGGGGTGAGCTCTCCATTTCCGGACTCCAGGGCAGTATCGATGCGACCACAGGTGGCGGGGAAATCGAACTCACTGACATTGACGGTCTCGTCGAGGCCCGTACGGGTGGAGGCAATATCGAGATCACCAAAACCACCAAAAGAGTAACGGCAAAAACCGGTGGTGGTAATATTGATATCATCGATTCTCAGGGACCCATCAAGGCGAGTACTGGCGGTGGTAATATCACTGTTGAAAGGACAAAGGATCGTATCGATGTCAGTACGGGTGGTGGCAATATAGAGATCAGGGAGACCGAAGGCGACATCGAGATCAGCACAGGAGGTGGTGAAATAGTCGTCGTCGATGCCAATGGCGATGTGCAGGTCCGCACCGGAGGCGGAGAAATCGATATTCGTAATGTGAATGGCGATTTCAGAGCATCGACCGGCGGTGGTGAAATCCATTCCCGAACAGTCAAAGGATTCTTGTCGGTAAATACCGGTGGTGGTGATGTTGATTTGGAAGATATTCAAGGTGCGGTTGAAGTAACCACGGGTGGAGGCGATGTCACGGTGGAAATGACACTTCAGGATTTCTCTGTGGATCATCATGTTGATGTAAAAACGGGTGGAGGTGAGATCGAACTCATACTTCCTGACAAGTTACCCGCCAGCATCCGGGCTGAAATCAAATTTCGTAAAAGAAGCTGGGAAGATTATGAAATCACCTCTGATTTCCCACTAAAAACAACCGCCGAAGATGAAGATTCCAAATACAGGATCATAAGAGCCAATGGAGACATTAACGGAGGCGGAGATTTTATCGATCTCAAATCAGGAGGTGGAAATATTCGCATTCGTAAATTGCGTAAATAACGCCTCTGCAATGTAAGCGTTTTTCAACGACAGGGGCGAGTTCAGTTGGCTCGCTCCTGTTTTTTTTATCAGACGATCGTCTCAAATTGAGACAGTTGCCCACGTTGATACAGTTTTTACTTTCATTTTGTAATCCCCATCTCCATTTGAAATCCTTTTGATCCTTCCTCCAAAACGGAACCAATTTTCTCCTCATACCGGCAAGCATAAAACCAATGAAAAGCAGCCTATTCTATTGTATTGTAATTTAGCTGTTTAGTAAGCATTCGAAATAATTAATATTATCAAACTTCAATGGCTGGAACAAATTATATGTGGTAATCGTTATACTGGTTGAATATACGTTTTGGGAAAAAAACTTTGGCACGTTATTTGTAAAGTTTTATCTTAGTTTTAGTAAGATCAACAATCCGCTCGTACACCATGGAGTAGCGGATACATTGTCATGATTCCCCCTAAGGCGCCCCCGACGGGAAGTGGCGATAAATTTATCAACCTGTCGGGGGATTTTTTATGGTGACGAAATGATCAACAAAAATATTTTTCATTCACAAAATGCTAATAAATACTTGACTCATATGACTATTATTTTTAAATTATCATAAATATCTCTTTTTGAATTTCAGCAATCCCCATACACCAAAGGAGAGTATTATGAAGTTCTCAATCCAAAACACCTTGATGATGATTCTCCTACCCTTCATGGTCATACCATCAATCGCCCAACATTCGTCAGGACAAGTAGGAATCGGGTTAAGTAGTGGATATATGAAACTCGTTGGTGGAGAGCCTGATCATAGTATTCTTGCCCCAATGGGTGCCCTCTTTTTAAA
>CAZYTI010000250.1:0-6523 GCA_964650065.1 uncultured bacterium | reverse complement strand
TGTTAATAGGTTTTCGGTCGAGCACTAATTACTTCTGTTTTTAATCTAGTTAAAGAGAGTCGTCCATTTGATCCTAAATAAGGACTTACTGTGACAATTCATTTTCCGGAATTCAAGTGGCCCTATGGAAAAGGTCGATCCTTATCGTGTGTTTTATTACTGATTTTCTTCCTATCATCCCGCCATGCGATTTCTGCCTTTCATAAAGAAATGGTTATGGTTCCCATGAGTGATGGTATTCGTTTGGCCACAGATATTTACAGACCCACGACTGAGGATGGGCCGTGGCCGACGGTTCTGGTGCGGACTCCTTATGATCGGGAATATGCAGTGAATGATTTGCTCGTTGGGACATTGACCGATCTTCGTCATTATACACTTGTCATTCAAAATACACGAGGCCGTTTCGATTCCGAGGGTGTGGACTCCCTCTATTTCTCCGATGGATGGGGACGGATTCGAGATGGATATGATACCGTGGAATGGATAGCCCGGCAATCCTGGTCAAATGGGAAAATTGGCGGTTGGGGTGCTTCTGGTCCGGGTATCGCCCAGTATCTCCTGGCCGGCGCTGCTCCACCCCATCTGCTCTGCAGCCTGATTATGGTGGCTGCCTCAAATCTTTACGAGGATGCACTTTTTTACGGTGGTGCGTATCGACGTTCCTTGGTGGATAATTGGCTGCAAGACAATGACAGTGGCCAATTCATTGACTATTTCGTTCAGAATCCCAATTATGGGAATATTTATGATATAGTCAACCTGGCGACCCGGTATGACAGTGTAAAAATTCCTATTTATCATGTGGGAGGGTGGCAGGACATCTTTATCCAGGGACAGATAAATGCCTTTACTGGAATTCAGGAACATGGTGGCCCCGGTGCGGCAGGATATCAACGGCTTCTCATCGGACCCTGGGTGCACAATCTGTTTTCAACGAATTCGGGTGAACTAACCTTTCCCAATGCCAGTATTCTGCCCATGATCAATGGGATGATTGATTGGTTTGATTACTGGCTCAAAGATGAGAATCGTACTAACAATGAGCGTCCCAGGGTTCGCTATTATCTCATGGGTGATGCGGATCAGGCCGACGGTCCCGGGAATCGCTGGGTAGAAAGAGAGGATTGGCCTCCATCATCCACGCCCTCTTTATATTATCTCCATGAAGGCGGATTACTCAGCCCCGAATTACCCATTGAATCGGAACTGCCCGAAGCGTTCGATTATAATCCCGAGAATCCGGTGCCCACAGTTGGAGGGAGGAACCTGAGTTTGCCGGCCGGCTCCTTCGACCAGAGGTCGGTGGAATCCCGTCCCGATGTCCTGGTTTATACCTCCGATCCTTTGCTGGATTCCCTGATGGTTGTTGGACGAGTGACGGTGACCTTGTGGGCCAGCTCTGATGGTCCGGATACTGATTTCACGGCGAAACTCTGCGATGTGTACCCAGACGGCCGATCGATGTTGGTGGCCGATGGTATCGTCCAGGCCAGACATCGCCATTCGATACGGAGTGAAGAATTTCTAGTCCCCGGTGAAATAGTCGAGTTCTCCATTGATCTCTGGTCCACGGCCATCGTTTTTGCTCCGGGACACTGCATTCGTATTTGCATATCCAGTTCCAACTATGAGCGATTTGAGAATAATCCGAATACAGGGGAACCTTTCAGACAGCACACGACCTCCCGGATCGCCCATCAAACTGTTTATCACGATGCTGAGCATCCATCGGCGATCGTCCTACCCGTGGTTACTCCGGAATCGTCTGAAATTGCTGTTAATGAATACTCCGGACCGGGGTATCCGATTCTGGAGCAAAATTTCCCCAATCCGTTTAATCACTCGACCCGAATCCAGCTACGAATTCCAGAATCCCCGAATGGTCAATGGCATTCTGGGGGAGAGGCCCGGTTGGAGATCCTTGATATCCGAGGGCGGTGTATGATATTTTGGGAGATCTCTCCACAATCGGATAATTTAGTCACGATCCACTGGTCCGGTGATGACATTCATGGGCGTCCGCTTCCTTCCGGGATCTATATGAGCAGGTTCACGACCCGTTATATCATAGAAACGAGAAAAATGACTCTTTTGCGATAGATGTCACGTCCTATAATCTGCATTCCTTTCTGTTCATTTCTCATCAAAAAATTGAATAGATGTAATCATTTAAATTGTTACACCGAGGGTATCATTTCATGGTAAGGATTGAGATTAACAAATTGAAATGCATTGAACGCTCCGGCAAGAACAATGGAACCAAATCCAACCTTTTTTACACCGAGATGAATACTTCCATTGGAAAACTCGTTATTGCTTCTTCTAATCATGGTCTCGTGAGCATCCTATTGCCCGATGAAAAAAACGGAGATTCTGTTACGAGGCTTCAAAAGTTATATCCCGCAAGTATACACCTCGAGGATCGGGTGAAAAACCAACATGTTATGGATCAATTGGATGCGTATTTCAACGGGAGTCGAAAAACATTTTCACTGGTGTTGGAGCTTCGGGGAACGGAATTTCAGAGAATGGTGTGGAAGGCGGTGGCACAGGTTCCATTTGGGCAGACTCGAAGCTATGGGGAGATCGCCAAAGAAATGAATCGTCCCAAGGCGTGTCGGGCTGTGGGTGCTGCCAATGGCGCGAATCCCATACCCATAGTCATTCCCTGCCATCGCATTATCGGATCCGATGGTTCCATGACAGGTTTCGGAGGAGGTGTTCCTCTTAAAATAAAACTTTTAAAGCTCGAGAATGCCCTCATTCTTTAACGGATTATTCGGTTAAAAGATCTTGAAAGGAGGTGAGACGCATGCCAATCTGGGTCTGTGTAAAATGTGGGTACAAAGAAGATGCCCGGTGCCGACCGAAGACTTGCCCCAAGTGTGGAGCCCCGAAAGAACAATTTAAGAAGAAAGAATGACGAAAACCGTGCCGCCGTCAGGGACAGCGGCTAACCGGAGACGGTGGTTCACCAGGGTGTGAGTTGGTATATTGGGGATGTGAAATCATGATTTACCAATACAATGATCGGCTTTGGATTTATACTCCCCCATACCGGTTAGAGGCGGTCCCTGACCGCCGAGAGAGGGCAACCGGATTGGAGCAGACTGCAAGGATTTTATAAGACTGTGATCAACCATTTTCATGGTTGGCTTCGGATTGATACTTCTCCAAACCGGTTAACGGCGGTCCCTGACCGCCGAGAGGGGGGGGAAGCAGTTGAGTAGAAAAGATTCAGTGGGATTGGTCGATATTCAATATTTTCATTTTTCTGTATAGGGCTGTCCTTGCGATGCCCAATGCCTGAGCTGTTTCCGGTATGTTCCAATCATTAGCGATGAGTTTTGCGTTGATATAATCACGCTCGAATTGTCTCCGTGCATCACGAAGGGAAAGATCTAGTGTTAGATTCGATTCGACACTCAGTTTTTCAAGAAGTATTTTGATGTGCGGGAGATCAATGACGTCGTCACTTGCGAAAACAACAACTCTTTCGATAAAGTTGCGTAATTCACGAATATTGCCGGTCCAGTCTTGTTTTACGAGTATCTCTAAAGCTCTTCTGGTGAATAGCTTTTGCTGTTTGTTGAATTCGTCACAATAAAATCTCATGAAGAACTTCGTCAAGAATGGAATGTCATCTTTTCTATCCTGTAATGGGGGGAGATGAATGTGAACGACGTTGAGCCGGAAATAGAGGTCTTCCCGGAAGCATCCTGTTGAGATCGCTTCTTCCAGATCTTTGTTGGTTGCTGTAAGCACACGAATATCTGTACGTACCGATTCTGTTGATCCGACGGGTTGAATCTCTCCTTCTTCCAGAGCACGAAGCACTTTTGCCTGGGTCATGGGACTCATATCCCCGATTTCGTCTAAAAACAAGGTGCCGCTATCCGCATTTTGAAACTTACCAGGCTTATCTGTCAATGCACCGGTGAATGCTCCCTTGCGATAGCCAAATAACTCGCTTTCGATGAGCTCGGAGGGGATGGCTGCGCAGTTTACTTTCACAAAAGGTCTATCCGATCTTTGACTCAGCCGGTGGATTGCCCTGGCAACCAATTCTTTACCAGTGCCCGTTTCACCTGTGATCAAAATCCGGACGTTTATAGGCGCCGCCTGATCGATCCTATTGTAAATCTCATCCATCTGTGAGCTGATCCCTATCATCCCGTATCGGTCAAATGTTTCCTCGATACGATGGTGCCTCTGCCTTTTTTGATGATATTCATCAAGATTGTTTTCGACTCTTTTCAGTAAATTTTTCATCTCGATGGGTTTTTCAATAAAATCGATTGCTCCTTGTTGAACGGCCTCGATAGCAATGGGAATATTTCCATGAGCCGATATGATCAAGACTGGCAGGAGCTGATCTCTCTTTGCAATTCGTTTTAATACTTCCATCCCATCCATGCCGGGCATGACCAGATCTAAAAGAATGAGGTCGATCTGTGTTGTCTCAATGGTCTTTAGTCCTTGTTCACCAGATTTTGCAGTTGAGACTCGATATCCTTCATGTTCCAATATGTCCTGAAGGATATTCAGAATTTTGGGTTCATCATCGATGATGAGGATATGTTTTTTCTTACCGCGCATTTACTATGCACTTTGTTCATTGTCCACGGCAGGGATTTCGACACGGACAGTCATGCCGATATCCAACTTACTTACAACAGAAATGCTGCCATTGTGATCTTCGACGATACGCTTGCATATGGTTAAGCCGAGCCCGGTACCGCCTTCTCTCAATGAAAAATAGGGTTCGAACAGGTTGCCGAGCTTTTCTTTTGTTATCCCACATCCCGTGTCGCTAATTTCAAACTGCACTCTCGTTTCTTTGCCGTCTTTCTCATCCGGTTTAATCCACTCCACCATACTCACGCGCAGTGTCAGACGGCCCCTGCCGTCCGTGGCTTTCACTGCGTTGTCAAAGAGATTGAAGAATAATGCGTGAATCTGGTCCATGTCGACGCTCATTTCCGGAAGGTCTTTTTCGGATTGCACATCGAAGCTGATTTTTTCCGGCAGCCATTCCCGCGTCCTGGCTTCAATTTTTTTTACGACACTTTCGACGGGTGTTATTTTGAGATCGGGTGGCTTGATTTTGGTGAATTTCATGAAACCGTCGGTGACCTTGCGCAGCCTCTCAATTTCCTCGATGGCCGATTGGGTGTATTTGTCGTATTTTTCTTTGTGTTTTACTTTGTCTTCTTGATAAGCGGTTTCGAGACGTTGTAGAGTGAGTAAAATCGTAGAAAGAGGATTTTTTATTTCATGGGCGAGTTTTTGGGATAACCCTGACCAGAGAATTGCCTTTTTATAATTGGACCGCGCTGTAATATCATTCATGATGATGATAAACCCGATTGATCTGCCCATTTTTTTAAATGTAAAAATAGTTGTTTGAAACTCATTTACTCCGATTTTAAATTTCTGCTCCATCCATTCAGTACGATTTTTATCTTTTATTATCTTTTTCCCATAGATATAGTTCTTGATTTTATTCAAATTTGGATTCTCTGAAAATGCCCTGTGAATTGGCAGGCTGCCTTTTATTCCGAATATTTCGGCAGCAGTTGAATTACAGTATCGCACTTTTTCTTTTCTATCCAGCCATAGAATTCCAACGGGAATTCTATCGAGCAATTGGTAAATGATACTCGAATCTGCAAATTTTGGCCTGAAAAACTTGATGGATAAAAGAATGAGTGAGAGTATGATAGCCCCCATGATAAAACCGATGAGTAAAAAATCAATGGGATAGCGCTCAATGGGATTCGATCTATGCAGCTCATAGAAGTTAATTCTTTCTTCCGGGATTAGGATTGCCAATAATTTTGGTTTATCAAAACCTTGATTTACCGTATGAAGTTTTCCTCCTAAATCTAAACTCGCCATCTCTTTAAATTTATTGTTCAAAACAAGTGTATTTTTAGTGCTGCCATTGGAAATGACAATTTCCTTAACGCCATCCTTGTTTAAATCTTCAACGAGCATTTCACGCACGCCGAAAGAAAGGGGAATTCGTTTCTGTAATATCAAGGAATCCGTAAAGACAAATACCTCCGGAGTCATTGACATCGTACCTACGATAATTTCTTTACGTCCATCAAAGTCGAGATCTGAAATTAATAATTTGTAAGGAACCATAATACCGGGAAACACGTTTTCGATAATATGAGTTTTGGCATCTCGTAAGGTAATGCTGCCGATAAGTTCATCCTCAGCTCCCCGACTGCGGTCTATGGAAATGATTTTTAGCTGCCCATCCCCCCTCAGGTCGGCTACTGTCGGATAACAGCCTGAGAATGTCCCGGCGATTTCTCTTAACCACATCCTTTCCCCATTATGATCAAGAATGCCAAGGTAGCTGTGATCATCGTCTGTCCCGTTGATACTTGCACCATTACTCGGTGCTGAACCGCCAAATAAAATCTCAACATCTCCATCATTATCGAGGTCTCTCACCGTAATATCCGTAATATCAGTACCCGTCGGAAAGCGCCACAGAGTCACG
>CAZYTI010000249.1:0-6530 GCA_964650065.1 uncultured bacterium | reverse complement strand
GCGACTGTATATTTAAAACGCTTCAAGTCTGAGAAAGATGTTGTCAAAGGAACCACAGCATCATGGGGACAAACACGAAAGCATTCACCACAGTCGATACACCGCTCTTCTTTGATCAATGCCTTCCTGTTTCGCAAACGAATCGCTTTGGTCGGGCAGGCCTTCATACAGATTACACAGCCGACACATTTCTCTTCATCGATACGAATCGAATGAAGATCCTTAACCATTTGAACTCCCTGACCGACGGCTCTTAATCACCATTTCAAGTCGCGTCCCCCGATTTACTTTCGTTATTATATTGAGCTCATCACTGTTTTTCTTGATGTTTGGTAACCCCATGCCCGCGCCAAATCCCATTTCTCTCATCTCATCCGTGGCTGTGGAGAATCCTTCCTGCATTGCCATATCGATATCCGGGATACCTGGCCCCTGATCCTCCAAAGCAAGTGTGATCTCATCCGGTTCTACCGTGAGATCCAATTCCCCACCTCCGCCATACATGACCACGTTCATTTCGGCCTCGTATGAGGCAATGGCCACGCGGCGAATCACCTCCGGATCGAATCCCACTTCTTTGAGTATGTTTTTCACCTCGACAGATGCTTCGCCAGCCTTGGCAAAATCACCTCCCTTGATGGAAAACTTTTTATGGAATAGTATGTCTTCAACCAGTGATGGAATCATGTCATTTTATTCCAAAAATCCCGTGGGAATAGAGAACACCACAGGCTTCATACATGGGTGATTTTGTTGTAAGCAAGGGAATGTTTCTTTCTTGGGCCAATCGTATGGTCTCTTCAGAAGGCCGCTTTCCCCGTACAAAGACAATACCACATAGATCCGCAACTTCAACAGTTCTAACGGCTTGTGAATTGGTAAGACCCGTGATGAGAAGCGCATCAGAACCACTAAAGGAGAGAACGTCGCTCATCAAATCCGAGGCCATGACCGTTTGGACATCGAGGCTCAACCCATCTTCGCCTGTCAAAACTTCCGCTTGAAGCAATTCCCCGATTTCACTTAAGTTCATTTTGTCCCTCTCGCCTTACCTATTTAACACACACCTCAAGAATTCGTTATTCAATAAACAAGCCCTAAAGGATTCATTCATCGACTCGCTGCAGGAAATTCTTTCCGCATAATTAATTCCACAATCGCCGAAATTCTGTTTTCAATCTCAGGCGTACAAGATTCACTAAAAGTTAAAATATCCTTCACCTCTATGCCATAGATACGAATTTTTTCCGGCAGATCCATGCCTAACTCGCGACCCAATCCCAGGGCTTCTGACAGCCCAATTTGATGTCTCAACATGGCCGATCCCCCCTTCAGATCCTCGACCTGAAGTTCGACCAAAGCACCCACATCATATTTCCCAGTGAGTATTGCATCAATAAGGATCACGCATTGGAATCCCTTCATCAACTCCAGGAGTTCCAGGCCACCCAGACTGGCCTCTTTCACTTCGACATCCAATCCCCTGACAAGCTTCTCTACTCCCCTGGCAACATAGATACCAACGCCATCGTCAGAGAGGATGGTATTACCCAAACCTATGACCAATGTTGTGGCCTGTTGACAACTCATGGAGTGGGTTTTGGAAGGATGTACATCCCTACTCTCGATATCGCTCCATCCCTTCCTTATATAAATCACCACCATGGCAATCATTCACCACAACGGCCGGAAAATTTTTGACTTCCAACCGGCGTATGGCTTCTGGTCCTAAATCTTCATAAGCCACCACCTCTGCTGTTTCCACACTCTTGGCCATGAGGGCTGCGGCTCCGCCAATAGCGCCAAAATAGACGGCTTTGTACTGCTGTATTGCTTCGATGACCTCAGCGGAACGATTGCCTTTTCCGATCATGCCCCGCAGACCATGACCGATGAGTCTCGGTGCAAAGGGATCCATCCGATAACTCGTTGTGGGCCCGACAGATCCAATGGGTCTGCCCGGTTTGGCCGGAGCCGGACCCGCATAATAAATCACTTGATTCGTGAAATCAACCGGAAGTTCCTCACCACGGTCCAACGCTTCAATCAACCTTTTATGGGCCGAATCCCGGCCTGTATAAAGAACTCCACTGATAAGAACCGAATCACCAATTCGAAGATTTTCTATGACATCTTGGCTTAGTGGAGTGGTAATTTGTTTAGCTTCAGGCATTTAACTCTCCATTTCTTTGTGTTGCTTGTATCCACCCGAGGCGGATCTGCCTCGGGCATAAATCTCCGTGGTTCAATCCTACTTTATAGTATGACCTCTTTATGCCGTGCCACATGACACTGCATGTTGACAGCCACCGGAAAACTGGCAATATGACACGGATGGACCTCAATGTGGACGGCCAGAGCCGTGATCCTGCCTCCAAAACCCTGCGGACCGATTCCCAGCTTATTGATTTTTTCTAAAAGCTCTGTTTCCAGGTCCGCATAATAGGGATCGGCATGCTTGGACCCAAGGGGTCGCAACAGGGCTTTTTTGGCAATTTGAGCGCATTTCTCAAAAGTGCCTCCGATACCCACCCCGACGATGACAGGCGGACAAGGATTGGCCCCGGACCGTCGGACGCGATCCACCACGAATTCTTTCACGCCTTCGACACCTGCCGCAGGGACCATCATTTTCACTTCACTCATATTTTCACTCCCCCCCCCTTTGGGAGCGATGGTAATCTTGACCTTATCACCAGGTACAATCTCAATATGAAGAATCGCCGGTGTATTATCTCCGGTGTTCTTTCTTTCGACAGGATCACTCACAATGGATTTCCTCAAGTACCCTTCCTGATAACCCTGTCGTACGCCTTCATTGATGGCTTCGACAAAGTCTCCACCGACCAAATGGACGTCCTGCCCCAACTCCACAAAGAATACGGCGAAACCGGTATCTTGACACAGGGGCACCTGTTCGGTCCGGGCGATCTCAGCATTCTCCAATATCTTACCCAGCACCTCTTTACCCGTGGGGGATTCTTCCATCTTCATGAATTCGTTTAGCCGAGCGACAACATCGCTGCCCAAATAGTAATTCGCATCCACACAGAGTTTTTTAACCTGATCTGTAATGACAGAAACTTGGACTTCCCTCATTATTGAGACTCCTTTTTTGCGCTAAAATCAATTGAATCTTGGTTCGCGATATCAACCACAGCAACGAATATCAGTTGCGCCAAATCTTCCATAATCTCAGGGGTAATCGTATCTATATCATCCTTGGGAATATGGTAGTAGGATGTCGCTCCTGAAGCCGCGAAGGAAATTGTGGGAATATCCTTCCACATAAAACGGGCCGCATCCAGTCTGGGTCTAGCAATGTTGGAAAAATAATTCGTTCGTATCGTCCTATGGATAAAGGACGTATTCGCCTTGTCAAAGTGTTTCCAGAGAGATGGAAAATTCTCGGCCGCCGTGGCCCTCAGCATGTTTCCACAACCCACGCCGTCCATATTGATGAAACAGACCGTCTTTTCCAACGGATACACGGGACGATCCAGGTATACTTTGGAACCCACCACAGCTTGTTCTTCGGCACCGAAACAGTTGAACAGAACCGACCGTTTCAACTCGATATCCGATTTTGCCAAAGTCTCAGCCACACCCAAAATCACGGCCACAGCCGAAGCATTGTCATTAGCACCTGGCATGATCTCATAACATCGGCCTAAATGATCCAGATGGCCACCGATAACGACGACTTCATTTTTTAGCTCGGGATCGCTCCCCTCCAAAAATCCGATGACATTGCATCCTTTTCCCTCGGGATGATGTTGGGTGACATTCTTGATGGTGACCGTTTTCTTCATAGCGAAAGATTGGGGGGTTCGGTTCGTCCCGATTTTCTTGACAACATCCTCGTGCTTTCGACCCGTACCCGAAAACAAATCGGACACGACGACATCACCCACATGGGAATAGATGAAATTTTCGTCGTATGCATTATTTGGATTCCCGATGGGCCCATAATTATAGAGCATTCCCCGGGCCCCCTGCCTCACAGCATTTTGAAGCTTGTATTGGTGAAACGAGTAAGGTCTCCACTTCTTAAAAAGCGCGGGATCCGACCTGGGAGACACGGGAACTTCCCTTTCCATCAGGACAATTTTTCCCTTGACATCCACGCCTTTGTAATCATCATACCCTAATTCAGGAGCCGTGATGCCATACCCCACATAGATAACCTCGGCCGTGATCTCGCCCGAACCCGAAGTGGACCCGGGAATAAACTCATCTTCATACCGATAGATCTTCTTTACCGTTTCCTTTTTGAATGGCACATGGAGAACCACATGACATTCGGGAAAAACGAGGGTGTATGGAATATCAAAGTATTGAAAAAACGTGCCGGAATCGCCGGCAGGTTTCACTCCCCATGATTTGAATTTTGCAGCCACCCAATCTGCCGCTGCTTGATATGCGTCAGTACCCGTCAATCTGCCCTCATATTTATCCGAAGCCAATTCCTCTACATAATCAAGGAGTGTATGGCTCGATATCGAATGAATATATGGAAGCAATTTTTCTTCATTGGCAGAGGAGGATTGACCGTATAGTAGCGGATTTAGTGTGACGAAAAAGACAACACCAATAATCAAAGAACGAAGATTTTTATTATGGTTCATCAGGGATTCCTCTTTCAATTGTCAATTGACAATTGATTATTGATTATTTTAAACTTTACGCTTCAGTCCAGTCCAGCACCTTTTCCACTAATTTCTCAATGCCCTTTGCGATGTCAGAGATGCCGGGACCCAGCATATAGGCTGGCGTTGTAACAATTTTATTTGTATCGTCTATGGCAATTTCATCGACCCGGGCATTCTGATGTCTGGCACCAAAAAATTCGAGGTCCGAAGCAGTTGAAGGATCTGTGCCGATAGTCAACACAGGCACTGCAGAGGTATCTTGCAAAGCAACCGCCAACACAACCGGGGCGATACACATGGCACCTACAGGTTTCCTGGCATCAATCATTTCCTGAATGATTCGCCGGACATCGGGACGAATCGAACAATCTCGACCCTTCACAGCATAATCGACCAGATTTTTGGCTGCTCCGAATCCCCCCGGGATGATGAGACCATCCATGTCATTGGCAGAAGCAGAGGCCAGGTCTTTCATGTTTCCCCTGGATATTCTTGCCGATTCGACAAGCATATTTCGTTTGTCATCGGTCTCCTGCGAGGCCTGATGGTTGATAACGTGAAGCTGATCCGCATTGGGAGCCATACAAAAAACCTCGGCACCCTGTCGATCCAGGAAGTACAGGGTCAGGGTGGCCTCATGAATTTCGGCACCGTCAAACACACCACACCCCGACAATAGGACACCAATTTTTTTACGCATGAAAAAGCCTCTCCATTTTTTTATTACTCACTATAAATTTACAAAAATCAAGGATATCATGCAAGTCGAAAATCACAAAAAAATCCAAAAAAACAGCGTCCAAATCATGAAATATCTTCAGAATGGACGCTGTCACAAAGATTTGGAATCCTCTCTACAAATATAAAAAAATCAATTCGGATTCACGATTATGCGTCGTTTCCTAAAATACGAACCGGACCTAACTTTTCAACATCTCCCATGAAAGTATCAATAGCACCTTTGAGTTTTGCAGATTCACCCTTATCGACCCACTCCAGCCGGAGTCTTTCAGAGTCAACACCGATTTGCTGGAGCATGGTCTTTAAAAGCATAATTCGTCCGTATGTTTTATAATTACCATCATGCTCACACTTGTCCTTAGGACAAGCTGTAATGAGTACACCCCATGCCCCTTTCTGAAAAGCAACCAAGATATGTTCCGGAGAAATACGCCCCGAACACATACTCACCAACAATTTATAACTGAGGTTCGTCTCCTCAAGGGGATTCTGTGAGAGTTGTAATCCTGGATAGGCGGACCAGTTGCAGAAAAAAATAACAGCCTTTGCGTTCATGTAACGACTCCTTCTAAAAAATCATCGACCAATTCTAATAATTCATTATGACTCACTCCAAAGCCTTCTTTGGAATATGCAGCGCCACTGGGACAGGCTGCGACACAACAGCCACAACTCTGGCATTTTACCTTATCGACTACAATTTTATCACTCTCTTTATCATAGGAACGGGCTTCATGCTTACAGGTAACGACGCAGATACGACAACGACTGCATAGATCTTCATTGGTTTTTGATGTAGTTCCCTCCACATCAAAACCAGCTTCTAGAAGATCGGCTTTGGCGTCTGTTAATATTTCCGTGACATCGACCTTTGCTGAGCAGGTCGCATCACACCGCTTACACATGTAACATTCGAATATTTTTTCTGCTAAATAATCTGAAGCTTCAATATCTCCCTGCATAAGGCCATGAAGCATGATAAGTTTACCCCGGGGCGTGTCCGATTCCCACCCGGTAATCTTAAAGATATGACAATGTTCAAAACAATAACCACAACGAATGCATACGTGTAATTTATCTTGCCATTTTTTCAATCGGTTGAATTCCATATTCGTAGTTCCTTCTGTTTAGTTCACG
>CAZYTI010000248.1:0-6531 GCA_964650065.1 uncultured bacterium | reverse complement strand
AAATCCCCCATGGCCACCATCGACACGTCGTTGGTGGCCATGGGGGATTTGCATGAATTGTGGAAAACAATTACTGATTGTAGAAACCAATACGATAATTCAACAAGAAACTTAAAAACTTGCGCTCCGCACTTTGCCAGAAGGCCATGGAGCAATAGTCCTCTTTTTTGTAAAAAATTGGCCTGATAGAGGAGGTGTTCCAGGTCACTTGAATGTTTATACTATTGATGGTCGTAAAAAAGAAAAAAACAGTCAGGAAACCAACGAGAATGCCCGTAAAGTCGGACCGGAACGAGTCGCCCGTCAGGAAGACGACTTCCATCTGCCCGGACTGCAACAGGGTCATTAAGGCTGACATTTTCGAGAGGGACGCGAAGATCTGGATAGAGATTCTTGGCTTTTTCCCGAACTTCATTTATCAGGCCGATAAAGCCGGTAAAATCACATCCGGTTTTAATACACAGCACAATTCAGAAGATGAATTCTCTCCGATCATGTTTACCTTCAGCGATCAAAATGGACAAGGTGAACTCCTGGAGATAGTTCAATATTTTTCAGGCATCCTCATTGGCATTTTTGTGATCATCATGTCCATTGTCCTCTGGAATGCCGGGCTCAGGGGCAGTCTCAGGCGTTATGGCGAAATCGGTGTGCGTCTTGCTATTGGGGAGCATAAGGGGCGTCTCTACCGTTCACTCATTGCCGAGTCTTTGATGATCGGTTTTTTTGGTTCTATCCTCGGAACCGCCCTGGGCCTCGCCTTCTCCTATTATCTTCAGATCAAAGGCATTGATATCTCTTCCATGATAAAAAATGCCTCGGTGCTGATTGTCGATGTCTTGCGCACTCAGGTCACATCTACCAGTTATTTCATTGGATTTGTCCCCGGATTTTGTGCCACTCTTTTAGGAACAACCATCTCCGGTATAGGTATATATAAAAGACAAACATCGCAACTGTTAAAGGAGCTTGAAGTATGAGAAACATCCTGCTTTTCCTCAGCAAATTCCAGAACCATTATTTTCTTTCTTTGCGATGCGTATTATGCGACGACAATATCGCTTCAAGGCATTGAAGAGAGCCTTCCTAAAGGTTATTCTATTAGTAATTACAGTAAAATTAAATCCAGGCCAACTTTATTGGGATTGAATTATGGATGTTATCGGGAGGCATCCTGACAGATGGAATAAATCAACCTCACGAGGAATAAATCAAAAATAACCTTTGGAATATTCATGTTTTCTATTAACTTGAAGACAGTCCGTTACTGGCATAATGGATCGTTCATAAAGATCATTATGATGGAAGTTGGATGATGGTATTATTGAAATGCGATCCCAATAAGATGGATAAATAGAGATTCAATGAGTTTTAGATGATAAGAACAAACAAGACCAAGAATGTTTCTTTGGAGTGCTACCTTCGTGAGATTGGGACCATTTCTTTGCTGACGCCTGAGGAAGAGATCTTGTTGGCTAAAAAGATCAAGGATGGCGATCAGGAGGCTCTGGAGAAGTTAACGACTGCGAATCTTCGTTTTGTCGTGAGCATAGCCAATAAGTATCAGAACAGGGGGTTGCCTCTGGGTGATCTCATCAATGAAGGGAACCTGGGTTTAATTAAGGCTGCAAAGCGATTTGACGAGACACGGGGATTTAAATTTATCTCATATGCTGTCTGGTGGATTCGCCAGGCTGTGCTGCAGGCCCTGGCTGAACAATCCAGCGTGATTCGACTTCCTCTGAATCGAGTAGGCGCTTTAAATAAGATCAGCAAAGCGTTCAATAATCTGGAACAGGAGTTTGAGAGGGAGCCATGTGCAGATGAGATCGCCCGAGAGCTGGATATGACCGAATATGAGGTTACCGATAACCTGAAGAGATCGAATAGGCCTTTTTCACTTGATGCCCCCTTGAGAAAGGGAGAAGATAACAAACTGTTGGACTTGATAGAGAATGATCATGAACCTCTCCCGGATGATTTTATAATATATGAATCCAGGCGGACCGAAATCCAGGAAGTTTTAACCTCACTTACGGATAGGGAAGCTACGATAATTAAACTCTATTTTGGTATGGAAGGAGATCGTTCCTACAATTTGGAGGAAATCGGTCAAAGATTTCATTTGACTCGAGAGCGGGTACGACAAATCAAGGAGAAAGGATTACGCAAGCTTCGGCATAAATCTCGCGCTCGGATACTCAAGAAGTACATGGATTAGATCACTTCCAATACCCTTTTAAAATGGTAACGGTGGTGAAGACGAGAATTTTAACTTTCCTCTTTTTCAATGTTAAAATATATATAAGTTTTTAATTCTTAATTAAGCGAATCCAAATTGAATTATGAAAATCATCGAGATCTAACTTGGCGGATGGAATAATTCAATCCCACGGTTAAGTTAAACCGGAAACCTGATTGTTGCTTTGATAGAACCATTCTGATTGGTTAATGGAGGTTATCATGAAAAAGGTAATTTCAATCATCACAGCGGCACTCCTTATTCTCGGCATGAAGTCTGTTCATGCCCAAATCCTATCTTTCAATTGGACTAAACAGGCCGGTGGAACAACGGGGGATTATGGATACGGCATTGCCACAGACGGATTGGATAATGCCATTGTCACAGGAAGATTCAAAGACACAGCCACATTTGGCCCTGGTGAGACGAATGAGACCGTTCTCAACAGCAGTGATGGAAGTCATGATATTTTCATTGCCAAGTACGATGGTTCAGGCAGTCTGGTGTGGGCCAACCAGGCCGGTGGAACAATGGTCGATTATGGAAATGGCATCGCCACGGACGAATGGGGCAGTGCGATTGTTACAGGAAATTTTGAAGGCACTGCCACATTTGGCGCCGGCGAGGCGAACGAGACCGTTCTCAACAGTTACGGAGAAGTGGACATTTTCATTGCCAAGTACGATGCTTCGGGCAATCTGAGGTGGGCCAGAAAGGCCGGTGGGACAGGGGTCGATCATGGAAATGGTATTGTGACAGACGGGTCGGGTCAAGTGTTTATCACAGGAAGAATCGAAGACAATGCCACATTTGCTGAGGGTGAGGCCAATGAGACCGTTCTCACCGCTTATGGAGGCATGGACATCTTTATCGCGAAGTACGATGGTTCAGGGAATCTGGTATGGGCCAAAAAGGCCGGTGGAAAACAAAGCGATTATGGATCTGATATTACCATGGACGGAGCGGGCAATCTGATTCTTACAGGACGTTTCGCTGACTCAGTCACATTTGGTGAAGGTGAGGCCAACGAGACCGTTCTCACCTCGAATGGAAGTGCTGATATATTTCTCGCGAAGTACGATGGTTCGGGCAGTCTGTTCTGGGCGAAAATGGCCGGTGGATCGAATGCGGATGAAGGAGAGAGCATCGTCACGGACGGTTCGGGCAATGTGATGGTTACTGGATCCTTTATTGAACCGGCCACATTTGGTGCCGGTGAAGCAAACGAGATTGTTCTCACCGGTTATGGTTTTTATGATATGTTCATCGCAAAATACGGTCGTTCTGGCGATCTGGTCTGGGCCAAAGAGGCTGGGGGAACCGGGAGTGATTCCGGATCTGGCATCGTATCAGTCGGTTCGGGCAATGCGGTTGTTACAGGATCATTTGAAGGCACGGCCACATTTGGTACCGGTGACACGAATGAGACCGTTCTCACATCTTACGGAAGTGTTGATGTATTCGTCGCAAAGTACGATGCATCCGGCAGTCTGGAATGGGTGCGAAGTGCCGGTGGTGAAGATATCGATTCCGGGAGGTCCATCGCAAAAGACGGCTCAGGAAACTGTATTGTGACCGGTGGCTTTATGGACATAGCCACATTTGGCCCTGCGACACTGAACAGTGCGGGAGATTATGATATTTTTATCACGAGATTGGGACCGCCCTCAATCACAGTCTCGACGCCCGATGGTGGAGAAACCTGGCCGGTGGGCGGCACCCGGGATATTACCTGGGCATCCGTGGGGATCAGCGAGGTGAACCTGGAGTTATCCAGCAACGGAGGTACAAGCTGGCAAGAGATTGAGAGTCATGTTCCCTCTACACCTTCCACTTATACATGGACGATTCCAGATTTGCAATCCACCGATTGTATTATTAAAGTCAGCGATCCTGCTTATCCCGATATTTTCGATGTAAGCGACAATGCATTTACCATTACACAGAAGATGATCACTGTGACATCCCCAAACGGTGGGGAAACTTGGCTGGCTGGTAGCACCAAAGATGTTACTTGGACATCCGTCAATGTCCCGTATGTGGATATTCTATACTCACTTACCAATGGCGCAAATTGGGAGAAATGCACAAGCAATATGCTCTCCACAGGGATTTATTCATGGGTGGTTCCCGGCATACCTTCGAATCAGTCTTTGATTAAAATCATGAGTTCGGATGATAACACAATTTCAGATGTGAGCGATGCACTCTTTATCATCTCTTCGACGGGCGTTGAAACCGGACAAATAATTATTCCAGAAACATATTCACTTTTTCAGAACCATCCAAATCCGTTTAATCCGGAGACACGGATAAAGTATGCTGTTCCAGAACAGGTACACGTGAAGATTGATATCGTGAATATCACGGGTAAGAAAATAGCCACATTACAAGATGATGTGATGAATGTAGGATTTCATGTGCTTACATGGGATGGCAGGGATGGCTTTGGTCGAGCTGTTTCCGGCGGGCTTTACCTGTGCAGTATTAAAGCCGGGTCGTTTAAGAAAGTGATTCGGATGGTATTTATGAAATGAGGAAAATCTTCCGGTTAAAAACTAAAAATCGATCACGTTTAAAAAGGAGTATAATATTTATGTTATACTCCTTTCTTTTATCAGAGTACTAGGATTTCCTCCCTGGCGAACACATTTTTTTGAATTTATAAATGTCATCCCGATCACAGTCAAATCGGTCAGCCTTCCGCCAGCACCTTTCGCAGGATGTCAACAGTCCGGTCGATCTCGGACTCATCGTTAAAGATGTGTGTGGAAAAGCGAATGGCGTTGTAGTTTTCCTTAGGGAGACCCTCTTCCTCGCAGTAAGCGTAGGTCGACTGAGCAGGCTTCAGTATAATCTGGTACTCCCGATTCAGTCGACCGACGACATCACTGTTTTTGCCTCTCTCCAAAGCACAGGTCAGGATGGCCCCTGAGAGTTCTTTATCGACAGGAGTCAGGGGATGAAGGCCCGGGATCTCCTCTAACTGATCCCGGAGATAGGCGCTGAGCTGACGGCAGCGTGCTTCGATGCGCTCCGGCCCGATGACGTTGTGAAAGTCAATAGTCACGCCGTTACCCAAAATCCGGTCGACACCGCGGGTGCCCCCGGATGCCGTATAGCTCCGGTATCCGCTATGCAAAAAGGTGGGGTGGATCCGGTCCTGCACCTTCCTGCGAATGTAGAGCAAGCCGCTGCCCTTGGGTGCCAGGAGCCACTTGTGGCCGCTGTAGGCGTAGGTATCGACGCCCAGGGCCTTTACATCCACCTGGAGCATTCCCGGTGCCTGGGCTCCGTCACATACCAGAAGAATTCCTCTCGGCCGCGTGATGGCGGCGATGTCGGCCAGGGGCATTTGCACTCCGTTGATGGTCTCGATGTGACTGAAGCTGCATACTTTCGTACGAGACGTCAGGTGGTTGCGGACGAGCCTGACGATCTGTTGCTTGCTGCGTACTGCCTTCGGCATCCTGATGTATACCATCTCGATCCCCCGGTGCTTACGGAGGTACTGCCAGCATACCATGCCGCCGCCATGCTCATGATTGGTGGTCAGCACCTGGTCACCGGGCTCGAGATCAATGCCGGTGGCCACGGCATTCATGCCCTCCGTGGTGTTTCGGGTGATGGCGACCTCATCTAGGCCTGCGCCGATGAAATCGGCCGTCTGAGCCCGCGCCTCCTCCATCCCGTCCACACCCCATCTATTGGTCTTCATGACGGGATTGCCCTCGACCTCACGAAGATAATTGGAGACGGCATCGATCACCACCCGGGGTGTGGCACCAAGGCTCCCGCAGTTCAGATGGGTGAGTCCCGGGTTCAACTGGAACTCCTGACGGACCCGACGCCACAGTTCAACGGATCCGGAAGCGGATTCCAGGTCGGCGGACAGTTGGTGCAGACGGTTGCTGAGGTCCTGGGCCATGCCGGGGATGAACGGAAGAGTACCCAGACCTGCGGTAAAATGCTTTAGAAAGTTACGGCGCTGCATTTATTGACCTATCCTCATTTTAAATGGTTGGGGATAATTGTTGATGTTTTTTTTCAGGATAATGTATTATCCTGAAAAATTCATGAGCCACGAAGTCTCGAAGATCGTGCTTGAGGCAGATTCGCTTCAGGCGAACACAAAGTAATAAAAAACTATAAATATGAATCTGGTTTTTATAAAAATGACCATTAAACAAAGTAAAAGAATCTAAAAGCCTTTATCTCGTTGTTTCTTAGAGCTTTGCCTGCCCGCCGCACCTGCTAATCGAAAGTTGGTGGATAGTCGGACGATGGCA
>CAZYTI010000247.1:0-6540 GCA_964650065.1 uncultured bacterium | reverse complement strand
GGTGCGACACCCGCAGCAACGGTCGTACCGAATCCGTGCATGAGTCCGGCATGCTTTGAACCCTGCCCCCCTAATCCAATGATGAGGGTTTCCAATTTATTGGTCTGAGCCACCCGCCTGCCCAACTCGGGACGAATTTTGTTCACAATATAAAAAAGCATGCCCTCGGTGGCTTTTATTTTTCCACTCATTTTGCCCACCCCTTCTTTTCAAATGCTTTCTCAATTCCCTCTCTAATCACTTCCGCCATAATGGTCTGATTGCCCACCGTGATGTGCATATTTTTCAATTCCTCCGGTGTTTCCCGCTTGGCTTTATCGAGAAAATCACGTGCATTGGGAAGATCGGTCCCCACCATCCGTCCATATACAGGAATAACCCGTTTTCCTTCCTTTTTTCGATGGTGGATACATTCAACGAGACCCCGAATGAAGGTGTCGCAACTGGAAATGCCCCCAAATCTGGAAGTAATGATCAAATCGACGAGTTCGTAGTCCATGAGCAAATGAAACATCTCGGCCACGCGTTTTAGCGTCGGTCCTCCCCCCGAATCCATAAAGTTGACCGGTACGACTCTGCCGTCGAAAAATAGGTCTCCCACATTGGCCACTTCATCGATGGAAAAAATACCGTACCCTGCTCCACCCGGTACCAGCCCCACGTAGAGTGTGTTGGGATCCTTCTCATAATTTTCGGGTAACAGATCCACGTAAGGGAATCCTGCTTCCCGTGCCCGCATCTCGTTACCCGTGGGCTCGGAAACATCGTGACGTGTCTTTGTGAGACCCAGGCTTTGGAAGAGTTTACCCTGGCGATAAAGACCGTTGTCATCCAGAACGATTTTCGCATCGGCAGCCACGGGACCATCGGGCGTGATGATGAGGGGATTGATCTCAGCCACTTTACAATCGTATTTTTGAAAAGTATTATATACCCGACTCATCACTTCGACCAGACTATCGGTGAAATGTTGCCCATTCTCTATACCTTTGACCAGGAATTCGGCCAATTCCCTGGTTTTATCATTAGGCAAAGACATATCGTTATCCGGGAGCTCGACCTTGAGAATGGCTCCGGGATGCTCCCGAGCGACCTGTTCGATATCCACACCTCCGGATGGGCTGACCATGAAAATAACATGATAGTTTTCAGGATTCATAGTCACACCCAAATAACAGGCACCTATCTCTTCAACGGCCTCCTCTACGAGAACCGTCTCCACCGTGTAATCACGTATCTCTTTTCCCAACATTTCATTGGTAAGTTGATGCACTTCATTCAGGCTGTCCACCTTTTGAATACCTCCTGCCTTACCCCTTCCCCCAATGAGTACCAGGGACTTCATCATCAGGGGAAAAGAGAGTGCATCTTTGATATCTTCCAAATCCCCCTGTCTGGAAATGAGTCCATATTGCTTCGGAACCGGAATTCCCTCGTTCTGAAATACTTTTTTTGCCTCGTTTTCGTATAATCGCATAGGAACCCCATTTATACCTTGTGGAACGATAACAATTTGAATTTTGAATTATGTGTATAAACAATGTTCAAGTTGTTCTGTTTCTGGTTTCTGGCTACTGGTTGCTGGAGAATAATTCTTGCTGACGCTATTTTTTTTCCAGAAACCAGCAACCAGTGACCAGCAACACATAAATATGTCACTCCTATTTGGACGTTTTTCCTAATATTTTCCTGGTATATTCAAGTAATCCCCCCGCCTCCATGATGGCCATCATTTCAGGAGGCAGCTCGGGAAATTGATAAATCTTTTCTCCCACTTGAATCTTGCCCAGAACGGCATCAATTTCAATAGTATCCCCTGAACGGTATCCCTGAACAGCATCCGGGCACTCGATGAGCAACAGACCCTGATTAATGGACGCCCGATAAAATATCCGGGAAAAACTTTTAGCCACAATCGCCTGGACACCCACGGCCTTGAGTCCCAGGGCCGGTTGCTCCCGGGAGCTGCCGCAGCCAAAATTCTTCCCCGCGAGGATGACATCTCCCTCCCTCACCTCAACAACAAACTCGGGATCCAGATCCTCCAGGAGATGGGGCCTGATTTCTTCGGGTGTGGAACAGGTATACGTATATTTCCCTGGAAAAAGCATGTCGGTGTTGACATCATCTCCATATTTCCAGACCCTCATTTTATGCCTCCTTCCTGGGATCGGTGATTTTTCCTGTAATGGCCGATATCGCCACAGTAGCGGGACTGGCCAAATAAATTTCGGCTTCTTTACATCCCATGCGTCCCTTAAAATTCCGGTTGGCCGTACTGAGACATTTTTCACCCGGTGCCAGGGCTCCTTGATGGGCACCCAGACAGGGACCGCAACCTGGTGGGAGGAGCACGCCGCCACTCTCAATGAATATTTCTGCCAATCCCTCTTTAATGGCTTCCGTCAGTATCGCTTTCGAAGCCGGAAGGACGATAAGTCGGATATCCGACGAAATTCTGCGTCCTTTCAGAATACCCGCAGCTTCCCTGAGATCACTCAGCCGACCGTTGGTACAGGTACCAATGAAACATTGATCGATTTCAAGTCCTTCCACATCTTTCACCTTCTTCACATGATCTACAGTGTGCGGAAGTGCGATGACGGGTTCGATATCATATAAAGCGTATGTCAGATCTCGAAGGTAAGTGGCATCGGGATCGGCCCATGTCGCATCGTACATGTCCTCCGTGATACCGCGATCGTTCAAGAATTTTTCTGTCGTTTCATCTACGGAAAAAACAGTGATCTTCCCTCCCATCTCTACGCCCATATTGGCAATGGTGAACCGTTCGTCCATGGTTAGATTTTGGATATCCCCATGAAACTCCACGGCACGGTAGTTCGCCCCGTCTGCCCCTATATCCCCGATAATTTGCAGTATCAGATCCTTGGCAGAAACCGGACGGCGGAACGCTCCCTCTAAGGTTATTTTAATGGTAGGAGGCACCTTCAACCAGGTTTTGCCTGTGAGGAGCATGGCCGCTGCTTCAGTGCGATCAATGCCCGAGGAAAAAACACCCACCGCCCCGTATGAACATGTATGGGAGTCGCTTCCTAAAATGATTCGACCCGGACGGGCGAATCCTTTTTCGTATACGATCTGATGACAAATACCCTCGCCGATATCGAAAAAATATTTCAATCCATGTTTTTTCACAAAAGTGCGTATCTTCTGGTGTCCCGCAGCATTCTTCTCTGTGGCTGCAGGGATCACATGATCCAGCACAATAATGGGAAGGTCGGGATTGACCACTCCATATTCATCGAGTTCATGACCGATCTTCCCGATGATGGCCGCGGTATTGTCATGTGTGAGCAGATGATCCGGATGAACCGACACGATTTGACCCACCTGGACGGATTCATTTCCCGACTTCTTCGCTAAAACCTTCTGGGCAAATGTCAATCCCATTGAACACTCCCAAGTTATATATTTTTAAGCCTGTTTGTGTTAATTATATCTGACGTGTTACTGGTGACTGGTTACTGGCTTCTGGCTAAAAGCAGATGACCTGATAAAATCGAAAAACAAGTAACCAGTAACTAGAAACCAGAATCCTGTAACAATCCTCCTTTCTGATAAATCTCCATCTGAACATCGGCGAAGGGGGTGGTTTCAATGATTTGGGCCGTTTTGTGCCGGAGAATAACGTTCTTCTTCATGTCGACCGTGATCTCTTCGCCGTCCTGGATGTCGGTATCGACAAGGTCACACGTCACAATGGGTAACCCGGCATTGATGGCGTTTCTTTCATAGATAGCCCCAAAGGATTTAGCCACGATGACTTGTACGCCAAGACTCTTGAAGCAATCCACAGCCTGTTGCCGGGATGACCCGGCCCCAAAGTTCGATCCAGTGACCAGGATATCTCCGGATTTCGCCTTCTGGGCAAAATCGTTCCATCCTTCCAAATTATCGAAGGTGTATTGACCCATATATGAAATGTCGGTAATAGCCAGGTACTGATTATGAAAAATCATGTCTGTATCGATGTTGTCTATTCGTATGATCCATACACGACCTTTCAATGCTGTCGGTCTCTCATGGTCGGCATCTAATGTTTTTATTGCAGACACATGGGATTGAACGGCCGTTTTGGATACGGGGAACAAAACCGGTGTGCCGGGAATCGAATCGACTGTGGTAATCATACCGGCCACTGCAGAAGCGGCGGCCGTGGCCGGGGATGCCAGATAGACCTCCCCCTTACCCTGCTTTCCAGCGTAGTTCCGGTTCCCGGTACTGACCGTCACCTCGCCTGGACCATTTTGACCAATTTGACCCGCTGCACATCCCGCACAGCCTGCATTCCCAATCAGTGCACCCGCTTTAATAAAGAGTTCAATGAGGCCCTCGTTGAGACATCGTTCCCAGATATTCCGTGTCGATGGAACGATCTTGAGAACCACACCAGGTGCAACAAGCCGATCTTTCAAGATATCGGCCGCCACGCGCATGTCTTCAAACCGGCCGTTGGTACACGAACCGATAAATACCGAATCGATCTTTCTACCCTTACATTCCCGAACCGGGACCACATCCTCGGGGTGTCCTGGTCTTGAAATAAGGGGTTCGAGGTCATGAATAGCCATTTCCACGATTTTATCATAATGCGCATCGGTGTCTGCATAAACCGGGACTACATCGCTATCGCAGATCCTCTGAAAATGGCTGATTACATCCGGGGTCGGTGGGAATAGGGTGGTAATCCCGCCCATTTCCGTAGCCATTGACGCGATGGTGATCCGGTCACTGATGCTGAGCTGATCAATCCATTCTCCCTTGAATTCCGCTGCGTAACCCAAAAGTCCCGACGCACCCACATTTTGGAGTATAAAGAGGGCGACATCCTTGGACAGGACATTTTCAGACAGTCCTCCATTCAATACAATTTTCATACTTTTGGGCACTTTGAACCATACCTTCCCACTGGCCCAGGCCGCAGCGATGTCCTGATCCCCCATACCCTGGCCGAAGACACCAACAGCACCCAGGATATTGGCATGGGAGTCGGTGGAAACCAGGGTCCCTCCCGGTTGAACGAGTCCCTCGTCAATGGCAATATGGGTCCCGATACCGGAATTGATATCATATATCTTAATACCCTGTTCCCGGGCAAACATCCGGCAGACTTGTTGGTTTGTGGCATACTTCTGGTCTGATCCCGTGGGATTGCAGTCGAATGTGAAGAAGGTTTTTTCCGGATCATGGATGCTCAGGCCGTTCTCCCGGATGTTCTTGACGACATTGGCACCCCCGAAATCACGAGCGATCCGCGCATCGATGCTGACATCAATGATTTCCCCGGGTCTTGCTACTTCATCGGAATGGTTGGAGAGTATTTTTTCAATGAGTGTGAATCCCATACCCAATCTCCCCTTTATTTAAGATTCGATGAGCAGGCCTTTTTGTTTCATGACCAGAGGATTAAACGTGGCAAAATCGGCCTGATGAATCAATATCGTTTCAATCAGTTGAGGCCTTCCTTCTCCTTCTTTAGCATGGCAAGCAATAGTATTGATAATGTCCTCAGGAAGCCCACACTCCGCGGCCAAAAGGGCACCAGAGATGGGATGTCTGGCATATTTCCCGGACAAGCTTTTGCGGTATTCTCCGGCTTCGTCAGATTCAATTTCTACAAGCTTTCCCACATCGTGAAGAAGACCGCCGGCATACAGCCGATCAAAGTTAATTTCATACGGAAGTTTGGAATAATTGTCCACTTGCGCTCTACCGAGAGCAACAGCACCTTCGGTTACCGCAATCGTGTGTTTAATAAAATTGACGCCATGGGTATCTGTCAACAACGTAAAAGGCATATCCCGAAGTTCCTGGACGGAATTCTTTTTCCCCCGCTGACATGCCAAAACGAAGGTGTTGAGAACTTTATTCCTGAGATCCTGGTCTTGAATCTCAGAGAGTTGTTTTTGAAATAGTGTTTCGATATCTTTTGAATCGATCATGTAAAATCTCCCGGTTGGTTGGGAACTAATGAAGATGAAGTTTTAAATTTAAAAAGTGATGCAGTATTTAATAGCACCCATGTGCACATAAAGATAGGTAAGTTGGGAGAAAATATCAAGGAATCAATTGGTCTATACCTCTGATAAATTCGTAAACACACTCCGGCAATCTGGGACTGTATCCACCCTCCAGGATGATATACGTCGGCGTGTTTAACTGCTTAATTTTTATCCCTATCTTTCCATAAGTCATCACTTCCAGGTTCAACTGTGTGAGAGGATCTTCCTGAAAAGTATCGAAACCGGCGGAGACACCCAGAAGCGTAGGTTTAAAGTTTTCAATCTTCTTGCAGGCTTTTTCGAGTGCATCCAGGTATTGGATTTCAGAAGTGCCCGGAAGCAAAGGAAAGTTGATGGCATTTTCATCAGAGGTGAGTCCTGTTCCGGGGTAAAGGGGACTCTGGTGCAGGGATACGAAAAGAACAGATTCGTTACCCACAAAAATATCTTCCGTCCCATATCCATGATGGCAGTCGATGTCGAGAATGGCGACTTTTTCATTCGGATTCTCGTG
>CAZYTI010000246.1:0-6548 GCA_964650065.1 uncultured bacterium | reverse complement strand
GGAAATGGGTTTAAAAGATGAAAGAAAAAATGCAGGATAACTGCCTGCGACAAGACCAGTGAAAAACGTAACTCCTGCCAATGCAAGAATAGAATTTAACTTCCCCAATATTTTGAAATGAATGACTTTACCCGTGAATTCATTGAAAGGCGGCAAAACCAGCAATATCAGCAAAATCGCTAAGACCTGGGCAAAGAATGATAAAATGATCGACTCACCGAAAAATTGCCGGACAATATCTTTTCTTCCCGCTCCTACAACTTTTCTCATACCGATCTCTTTCTGCCGTTTTCCCGACCGGGCCGTGGAAAGGCTCATGAAATTTACACAGGCTATTATCAGGATACAAAAAGCTGTCAATGAGAAAAGATATACATACGTTATATTTCCTTTTCTCACATTTGTATCTTCTTCAGTAAAATGTGAGTGAAGATGGACGTCTTTCAGAGGCTGAAGCGTAATTTGGACATTTAATCTACTCCCTTCCGGATGGTTTTGCATGATTAAATTTTCAATTTTTTCCGTGATTGCTTCATCATAACTGTTTTCATGAAACTGAAGATAGGTGGCATACTGCCACGCATACCGCCAATTTTCCAGATAGGCGATTCTGTAGTATTTAATGGGCATCACGCACTCAAACTGTATGTGCGAATTCTGATGGATGTTCTCGATGATAGCTGCAACGGAATATTGTGTCCCAAGGGCTGTTATCGTCTTGCCCATGGCGTCCTCGTCACCAAAACATTTTTCCGCCATGCTCCTTGTAATAATGATGGATGAAGGATTCTGCAGTGCTTTTTTCAGATCCCCTTTCAAAGCGTTGAAGGTGAAAATATCAAAAAACGAGGAGTCTGCTAGACACATATCGATTCTGGAAAAGAGCTTGTCCTTTGCCATTGCCGGCCATACCACTTTGGAGTAACGCGTGGCATTTTTCACTTCCGGGAAATTTTGCTTTATCGCCGGACCAAGAGGATTTGGCATAATCACATAGTGACTTGTCACGTTCTCCGCCCGGACATGTCTTATAATACTGTAAATATTTTCACGGTTCTCATGAAAGTTGTCGTAGCTGAATTCATCCTGCACCCAGAGGAGTATTAGGATGCAACATGCCATACCGATCGCAAGGCCCGCAATATTGATAAATGAATACCCTTTATGCTTTTTTACATTTCTCCAAGCAATTTTCGAATAATTTCTCAACATTGCAATATCTCTCCTTATGAGATGGTGAATGTAAAGAAACAACGTCTTCAACACCTGCGACCAATACCAAAATCTTGCTTTACGCAACCCATCGTTTTTCATTTTATAAGCATACCCCTCCCTGAGATCTCCCTCAAAGGAATAGCGGTGCTCATACTCCGACATCCGACCGATGAGCCATAAGACCAGTTTATGCGGCGTATTTCTCTTTTTCTGCAATATTCTATTTTCCCTTTATGAAAGCAAAATCCGGAATCCCATCCCACAGCTTGTTCTGCAATTCCCTGGCCGCTTGAAGTGCATCCAAACCCTCATCGGTAATCCTGTAATATACTTTGCGTTTGCCCCCCCGAATGGCAGTCGGTTCGCCCTTGAATGACACAGCATAGCCTTTGCGGATCAATTGATCCAGATTATTGTAGACGGTGCCGAATGCGATGTCCTTGTTCAGATACCCACTCACTTTCTCCCTTATCCTGAAACCATACGCCTCTTCATCGAGGCGCCAGATGGTCAGCAAGAGCATTTGCTCCGTGATGGTCAATTTCATTGGAAGTCCCTCGCAAAATATTTATTCGAGTTTCTCGATATTATATTATATCGAAAAACTCGGAAAAATGTTTCAAAAAAAGTCTTCTCCTGAATGAAGAAAATGAATAGCCGAGCTGCAAATAATCTTTTTAAACATTATCACCAAATCTCTACTCAAGATTTCCCATGATTGAGTATCTACTGGACTCAAAGATTATCTTATCATAAAAATTCATCTCTTATTCATATTTTATACTATCCACCGGATTTGCCCGGGCTGCTTTAATAGATTGAAAACTGACTGAGATTAAGGCAACTATAATTGCTATTCCACCGGAAAGGAAAAAAGTCCAGATCCCCACATCAATCCGAAAAGCAAAATTTTGTAGCCATCTTTTCATTACAAAGTAGCCTATCGGCCAGGCAATGACGTTCGCGATAAGAACCAAATTTAAAAATTCTTTGGATAAAAGGGAAACAATTCTGGGGATCGATGCACCGAATACTTTTCTTATTCCAATTTCCTTTGTTCGCCGTTCGGATGCAAATAATGTCAATCCGAATAGACCAAGACAGCCAATAAAAACAGTAAGTAGCGAAAATATTCCTACTATCTTCCTGGTTTTTAATTCAGATTGATAAAGTTTTTCTATGTCGATATCCATGAATGAATAAGGAAATGGGCCGTTATTTGTAAATTCTTTCCAAGTTTTTTCAATAAAAGAGATTGTCTCATGAATATTTTGGGCTTTTATTCGGACGGATACGACATGCCCCCAATCGGCAAGCCTTATTGCTAAAGGTTTTATTTCAAACAACAGTGATTTTGAATGAAAATCCTTCATAACTCCGATCACTGTAAACCTGTTATCATTCTTCCATCTGCTATAGACGATTTGCCTTCCTATTGGGTCCTTTGACCATCCAAGCTCTTTTACAGCTTGTTCATTAAGAATTATAGCGGAAGAATCAGTTCCAAATTCACGTGAAAAATCTCGCCCTTTCACTAGCTCTATTCCAAATGTCTCAATAAAATCATAATCAACTAATAATTGATCCATATCCTGATCACTTGAATTTTGATCAATAGATGCGATAATATCTCTGAAAAACTTCATACCAGGAGTAGCCCATGAGTAAGAAACTCCTACTACATTTGAATTTGCAGATACTATCTCTTTAAAAGTCTGATTATTTCTTCTTCCCAATAGGGTAGCATTCTGAATTACAAGCATATTTTCTTTATTGAAGCCTAAATCCTGATTTAACATGTATTTTATCTGACTATCTACGACACAAACGCCTATAATTAATATTATTGATAGAGTAAATTGAAATATTACAAGTACATTCCTTAAAACTGTGATTTTTATACCTGAATGAATTTTACCTTTTAGAACTGCGGTTGGTCTGAAGGCTGCTAAAAAAAATGCGGGGTAACTTCCGGCCAAAATCCCCACAAAAAATATAAATCCAACCAATGTTGGTAAAAAATAATGATATCCAATAACACTTAATTCTAGTTCCTTCCCTACAAAGTTATTGAAATAAGGCAGAAAAAGTTTTATAAGAAACAATGAAATTATAACGCTCAATGAACAAAGCAGCATCGCTTCAGTTAAAAATTGAAGGATCAATTGTGACTGGCGTGAACCAAGTACTTTTCTGACTCCAACCTCTCTAGCGCGTTTTACTGAATGAGCCGTTGAAAGATTTGTAAAGTTAATACATGCGATTATAAGTATAAAAACAGCTATGATACTAAACATATATACATAATATATACTGCTGTTGGCCTCGATCTCATTTAAGTAATCGGAATGAAGATGAATATCTGTTAGGGGCTGCAGAAATAATTGAACGTGGCTTAATTCTTCTTGGTCTCTATCTACTGAGCGCCCGGGTGATCTCGCAAATTGATAAGGAATTTTTTCCTTTATCAAATTCTGTAATTTATTTTCCAACAATTCAATCGATTGGTTTTTATTCATAACAATATATGTGTGTACTCGATACCAATCCCATCTCTGTGAGGTGATCCATGAAAAAAGTTTCGTGGAAAAAAGATAGTTAAATCTAAAATGTGAATTATTAGGCATATCTTCTGACACACCTTGAACGATATATTCTTCTTCATTATTTAAGAATAAAGATTTCCCGATCGGATTCTCATCTCCAAAAAACTTTATAGCAACATTTCGCGTAATCACAACTGCATTCATATCTTTCAATACAGTATTGGGATTGCCGTGAATGAGAGGAATTGAAAAAACTTTAAAAAAGTCTGAATCTGCAAAAGCCATATTTTTTTCTTCAAAAACCTTTTCTTTGTAACGCACTTGATTTGTTCCGGCGCCGTAAAAGATTCTTACAACACATTCTACTTCCGGATAATTATTAATAATTTCCTCAGCAAGTGGTACAGGTGAAGTAGAATATGTCATAGTTCTATCAGCGAATTTTCTTTCAATGATAGCTCTATATATACGATCAGATTTTTCATAAAATCGATCAAATGAAAGTTCATCGGCAACATACAATAGTATTAGCAGGCAACATGTAATCCCTACTGCCAATCCCGAAATATTGATAAAATAAAAGCCTCTGTGTTTCTTGATATTCCTCAATGCGATTAATAAATAATTTCTAATCATGACAATCCTCCAGGAAATTCGATAAAGAATAGATATTGGCAAGATAATGAATAATTGAAACCAATATAAAATCCAGGCTGTAAACAATCCTTTTTCATCAACATTACTATCGAATCTCTCCTCAAAATCTCCCAAAACCGAATATCGAATGGCTTTGTCGACGGTCCTATTAATAAGCCATGAACCTAATTTAGGCGGCGTTTTTCTAATATTTTTCATAGTGATCTATTCCGGTTTCAAAGCAGGAATACCCGTCCAGATCGCTTCATTGACTTCTTGGATTGCAATCAGTTTTTCTTTCCCTTCACGTGTCAATTCATAAAAAATCTTATGCCTTCCACCCCGTTCAGCGGTGGTCTCCCCCTTGTACGAAGTCACATAGCCGTTTTTAAGCAATCTGCTCAGAGGACCGTATATCGCCCCGGACATCCATTCAACCCCGGTATCCTTTGCAACCTGGTTTTGAATGGTGATTCCATAAGCATTGTCCTGCAATTTCCAGATTGCCAGGAGGATGATCTCTTCAATTCTTGATAAAAACTTCATCTTACCTTCTCCCAGCCTGGCATGGTTAAGTTAATTTGTCTACGTTTATTTGTATACGTATTTTAGAGAAATGGTTTCAAAATTAGTCCCGATTTCCAATTTTTTCTTGGAATAGTGAGAATAGCATTGAGACTTCAGATACCTTCGATTTTCAGATTTTTAAAGTCGTGTTCTCCAAGAAAAAATTGACTTGACAAGTCGCATAAAAGTCCTTATTATAATGGAAAATCCGAAAGGCAACTATTTGAAAACGAATACTAAAGCTAACAATCATTCCCATATTTTAAATACAACCAGCCGACTCACCTTCTCTCATCACCTGGATCATTTCTTGGCAAGATGGGGAATCAACCGCAATGGACATTCAGTTAAACCGGGATTGTATTCTCTGGGAAATCCAACATCCGATTCTCCTGTCTTTGTCACGGACAATTACACCTTGAGTTTCGATAGCCTTCGATCGGCCCTCAACCATGTCGACGGCTACATTCTGGTTTTGGATACCAAAGGCATCAATGTCTGGTGCGCTTCAGGGAAAGGGACCTTTGGTACCGATGAACTCATAGATCGGATTAATGTGACAGGTTTAAAAGATATCGTGAGTCATCGCGTGTTGATACTTCCCCAGTTGGGAAGTTCGGGTGTATCCGCCCACCAAGTTAAAAAAGAATCGGGCTTCAAGGTTGAATTCGGACCCGTGAGGGCGGAAGATTTACGCGAATACCTGAAGGACCATAAAGCCACTTCGGAAATGCGTAAAGTGCAGTTTACCCTCCGTGACCGTCTGATCCTGATTCCGGTAGAACTAACCCACGCCATACTCCCCCTACTCATTCTGGCCACAATTGGCTATTTCATCGACGGATTCTTGGCCACATGGGGCGCCATCACGACAATAATGACAGGCATCGTCCTGTTCCCAATCTTACTTCCCTGGATACCGACACCCAACTTCAGCACCAAGGGTTTCCTCCTGGGTACTATAACTGCAATTCCCTTTATCATGATCACTTTACTGAGAAACCCGGACGTGACCTTATGGATTCGAATCGGTAAAGCACTGGCCTATTTTTTGGCCATGCCTGCCGTGACCGCCTTCCTGACCCTGAATTTTACCGGCTCCACGACGTACACATCAAGGAGCGGTGTAAAAAGTGAAATATACACTTATGTTCCGAAAATGGCCTGGATGATGGGCCTGAGTATCGTACTTATCCTCGGGCTGTGTCTCTTTCGAAGGTAGTATCAAAAGTTTTATGAAAAAAGAGAGAAAAGTATGAAACCACAGAGTTCACAGAGAAAAATTTTGTGTACTAAAAATGAATATCCTCATAAAGATATTACAAGATATATCATTTCATGTGGCACTGAAGTACATTCAAAATTACGCCAGGATTGCTGGTAACTTTATGAAGAAGCCTTGGCCTTTGAGTTTGAATTAAGAAATATTACTTAT
This sequence comes from uncultured bacterium, assembly GCA_964650065.1. Classification (GTDB taxonomy): domain Bacteria; phylum Zhuqueibacterota; class QNDG01; order QNDG01; family DSAB01; genus CAZYTI01. The sequence continues at coordinate 149 of CAZYTI010000246.1, read as the reverse complement.
GAATGTAGAAAAGTTAAAAGATGTCCTCAAACGATTAATCATTTGAGGACACAGAGGAGAGACAAGATTTAATTATGTAACATAAATAATATTAATGATTTCTCTGTGTACTCTGTGGTTAATTTTTAACAATAGGCATTCGGATTTTT
>CAZYTI010000245.1:0-6558 GCA_964650065.1 uncultured bacterium | reverse complement strand
GATTTGTAAAGCACCGTTCAGACTATATCGTGCCGCACTCGTTACCCTGTTACTTGCAGAAGTGGCCGTTTGCATGCCTATGTATCCGCACAAAGCGGAAAAGAATCCGCCGATCAGGAAGGCGACGGCTGTGTATATGCTCTGCATACCCATTAAAGCCAGCAAAATTAATAAGACGACTGTACCCATGAAAAAGAAAGCCACTGTTTTATATTGCCGTTTGAGATAGGCGTGTGCTCCTTCCTGAACTGCCGCGGCAATCGCTTTCATCTTGTCAGTGCCAGGGTCTTTCTTCATAATTTGGCGGTGGAACAACCAGGCCACTGAAAGAGCGATCAGTGAAACGGTAAAACTGATAATAAGAATTAGAGTAATCATACTTGCCCTTTCATACCAAGAATATATGTTCGTTTTTTATGAAAAAATATCCTGCATATTCATCCATAGAACCATCCAGGTCTAAAAAAAATTAATCTATATACGTCTTTTATATCCTTTGACTAAATGAAGATTGGCCCTTATGATTTTATCCATAAAACCTCTCGTGTTTTTATCTGCCATGTTTAATAATCTTAGATTTTCCTTTTTAGTTATTACCTGTCCTGATTCCACTACCCTCTCTGGAAGAATGTCAACTCCATCAACACAGCATGCATTTTTTACAATGACGCCATCGCCAATTTTAGCGTTAAAAACCACACTGCTAAATCCAATAAAACAGTCTTTCCCGATTTTGCACGGACCGTGTATGATGCTGCCATGGGCGATGGATGAATTTTCCCCTATAACAACATCCGAATGTTCCAGGGCATGGATGACGACTCTGTCCTGAACGTTACACTGATCTTTGATGATTATTTGACTATCCGGTTCATCCGCCCTTATAATTGCACCAGGGCCCACGAATACATTCTTGCCAATATCTATCTTGCCAATTAGTATTGCAGCCGGATCGATGTAAGCGGTCTTATCTATCCTCGGGTAATCTCCATCCGGATTATTTCTAATCATATTCTATCCTCGTTTTCTTTCGGTTAGAAGGATGATATTTTTCAATTCCTCTTCATTTCGGGCTTCCATCCATTTATTGTCAAACTCGGGATTATGGGTGATCTGAGCGATAGCAGCCAAATCCTTTAAATGCAGACTGCGGCCCTGTTTTCCTGAAGAACCAGCGAGTATAAACGCAACATGAACCAGTTTGTCATTGGGAAATATGATGCCCGTTTTTGCTCTGACCAAAACGATTTTAGAAACATTTTTTGCACCAATGATGATATGCGGAATCGCCAGACCCTTCCGCACCACTGTGCTGGTCTGATATTCTCTTTCTATTAATTTTTTGAACACTTCTTCAGATTCAACGCCCAGGTCTTGCCCCAGAATCTTTGACGCCTGTTTGAAAAAATCTTCCATCTTCAGAGGAGCTTCTATATCCATCACACTGCTTTCCTCAATAAGTCGGTGGAATCTGTCCTTTGTAATCTCATCCCTTTGAATGACAATATCTCTCAATTCAGTCAGGAGACTGTCTGATGCCAGTACTTTATCTCTGGCAACCAGTTTTTCCAGAACATATATCAGAGCGGAATCCTGTCCTGCTTTTTTTTGCGCATAGACCTTGTACCAGATGATTCCCAGGGATAAAAAAAGAAGGGTTAGAAATATGATGGAAGATCCCATTTCTATCAAGAGAAAGATGCCTGCCAGAATCCCTGAAATTTGAATATAAGGATAAAGAGGAGAATGGAATTTTGGCCTGTAACTTGAGATTCTGCTCTCTCTGAATAAAATCAAAGTTATATTGGCAAAAATAAAAAGTATAATTAATACACTTGAAGCCACCTTGACCAATAATTCAAGCTTTAGAAATAATATAACGGCAATCATAAAAATACCGGTAAAAAGAATAGCGCAATATGGCGTTTTGAACCGGTTACTGATCTTTTGAAAGACGGGAGGCAGCAGCTTGTCTCTACTCATGCCCAAAGGGTAACGGGAAGCAGTCATGATCCCTGCATTCGCAGTTGATATAAAAGCCAGGAAAGCACCAACGCTTATCATTATCTTTAGAATATCACCTCCAAAAACACCTGCGCCGTCTGATATTGGAGTCAGTGTTCCTTGCAGTTTTTCGGGATTCAGAACCCCGACTGTAATAAAAATTACTGCGGCATATAAAATCAATGTTACAACAATCGAAAGTATCATGCCCAGGGGCAGGTTTTTTCCCGGATTCTTTGTTTCTTCAGCCAGAGCTGCCACCTTTGTCAGACCGCCGTAAGAGATAAACACAAAACTGGCTGTGGCAAACACGGAATCCGGCCCTTTCTGGAAAAAAGGCGAGAAATGTGCGGGTTGGACGGATTTTAAGCCCAGAAAAACATAGATGAGAAGGATGCTTAGCAGCCCCAGAACCAGAACCACCTGAAACCTGCCCGATTCTTTTACACCCAGCAGATTCAGGATGATGAAAAAGAGACAACAGGTAAAAGCAATGATATGCAAGGGCGTATGGGTTATTATACTTAAATAAGCGCCCATACCTAAAAGTGCAAAGGCGCCTTTTAAACTCAGAGAGAACCATGAACTTAAACCCGCTATTGTTCCGAACAATGGTCCAAATCCCCTCATGATGTAAAAATAGTCTCCTCCAGCTTTAGGCATGGCTGTAGTTAATTCTGCCTTACTCAATGCTGTAGGTATGCATAAAATTCCCGCCAGAATATACGATAAGATAACAGCCGGTCCCGCCTTGGCGAATGCCAGGCCGGGAAGAATAAACAAACCTGAGCTCATCATCGCCCCAGTTGCCACACAGAATATGTCGAGGAGCGTCAGTTCTTTATTCAAGGATTTTTTTATCAGAATATGTTTAATCCTTATCTTATCCGAAAAATCTGATTAATTTATTTTATATAATTTTTCTCTTTGATCCATGTTCCAGTGATACTTCTCCATGATCAAAGTTTACGATATTAACAAGAGGAAATCTGAATAAATTTCAGTGGTACGCTTGGAATAAAACTCTGGTCTGACTAATTTTGACTTTTGCATTTGACACACCACCGGGTATGAGGTACATATTTCAACCGCTCTCGTGGTATTTGTTTTCTGCAGCCGAGGCAGACTCCATATTCGCCCTTCTCGATCCGTCTTAGAGCTTCGTCCAGCCGACTCAGATATTTTTTTATACGAACCGAATCATAAGGTCGGTACTCCAACGATCTTGTGTGATCCCACAGGTTGTCCATACGGGGGACATGATTTTTCCCATTTGTTTTTCTACCTGTTCCGCTGAGGCTATTGTGAACCTCACGACGTTTTTCCAAAATAAGTTCCTTAAAGAAATTTAATTCGTTTGCCTTCATGACCTTGACCTCGCCGGCAACTTGAATTTTTTAAATGTGATATACTGAATGCGGTCTCCACCGGGTCCGATTAAAAATTTAATTCTTGTTATCGTCAGATCCAGTGTTTTTTCGAGGCGATCTTTCAATAATGGTTTGACCTGTTCAAATTCCTTGTATTTCAGTTCCCGCAGAAGATTGAAATGTTCTTCGTTATTGGCAAGATCATCTTCAGCGGGTGTAAAACAGCCTTCTGCATAGACCACGATTTTATTTCGGAACTGAAATGTGGTAATCGATTTCGCTTTCTCCCCAAATTGCTCTTCAAGAAATTTAGAGACGATCTTACGGATTATTTCTGTCACTGAGGATTCAGTTTTATCCATACATATCACCACATAATAAAAAAACCGGCACACATCCATTAATTAGATGTCAAATGCCGGCTTACGATTTAGCTCACCTTCTCTGTGCTGAGTATGTTTTCTAACTCGTCTACCAGAGATATATTATCACAGTTTTAATTGCTTCGCTAATATAGGATTTTCTTTTCATGATATTGTCAAAATGGTTATTGTATAAATACAATACTGATCCTTTATCCTTAAAGTTCCCAATTTAATACTCTTATTTTTTACATAGTTCTTTTTCTATATCCTTATCTAATACAAAGACAAATACTCTTTCACCCGTACGCGAACTAATGTCCGCATGTAAAGACTTCAACTTTGCACCGGTTGTATCAGCGATAATTTTTGTCAATAGGGGCCTTGAATTTTCAATGAGGCTCAATCGTACCCGCTTAATGAGCCTCGCACCATCAGCGGTCTTTGCCAGATTTCTTTCAGCGGGTGTTAGTACGCCTTTCAGGCGCATCAAAATCATATCCTGTATGATATAAGTATGCGTCTCTTTCGGCCCGCGGCCCAGATGATCTCTTTCAAACTGGGTCACTGCGTTGCCAATTTCAGCCTCCAATTGGCCTTTTGTTTTATTTATCATAACCTTTACAATATAAAAAAACAGGCATACAAACGCAAGTTCCAAGGAAAAATGTAATAATTACCGAATCTTTGCGCTCATGCCATTTCCGGAATTACCGAATGAGAGTCGCCTTAATCACCTGAACATAATTTTGCGATTCAAGTCGAATGATATAAACACCTGAAGGCATAGCGGCACTATCCTTGTCTCGTCCATCCCATGATCCGGAGTGTGCTCCGGCTTGCACGTCTTTATGGACCAATGTTCGCACCTTGCGTCCCAGCAGGTCATATACAGCCAAATCCACAAAACCGCTTTTTGGCAGTGAATATGTAAAATTGGTGCTTGGATTAAAAGGATTGGGATAATTCCGAGACAATGCGAATTTAACCGGAACTGCGTTTTCAGAAATAGCTTCCTCAACGGGTGTACCAATGAGATCCTCCAGGGTCACAATTTTCAACTCAAAGTTAATATCCGCGGTCTCTGCCCCATCAGTGACATTAACAAGTGCCGCCTCGTCCGGAATGGGTGAGTAAAAAGGTATTGGCAAATAAAAAGGAAACAAGCTCTGATCCCGTTCCGAAGGAATCCCATAACGGGTGAAGTTGATCAACAGATCAATCACATCAACCTCCGGGACATCGGGTATGCCGGGATACCACTTGTCAGCATATGCTTCGAGACTCAAATTGAGCAATTCAACGGAATTTGCGATAATGGCCATAATGTCGAAATCGAGTAAACCTGATAAACTTTCCAACAGTGGCAACAAACTTGTAAGCGCAAATGTCCTTAGAAAGTAGGATCCGCTTCTTAGTCCAACAATTCTGTAGGATCCATCCATAGAGATCATATTTCCGGTTGTGAAATCCGTGTCGGACATGGCTGCGCCAACAGGGTGTCCTGTTTGGTCGTAAACAATCACCATGGCCATGGATATGGGTTGTTGCGTGTCCTGATCAATGATTCTGCCCGAAATACTGCCTGTAGCTATGCCGATTTCAATATCAGTATCGGTCACGTCTCCAAATTCGATTTCAACGCTTGTATTCAACGGATCGTCAAACGTAACTCCACCACCTGCATATGTAGTTGCGAACGGATTCGAAGCAGGCATCACGGAAACTTTATATGTACCCGGCAACAACCGATCGACACGAAAGCCCCCATTGAATTGCACAAAGTCATAACTGGCTATTTTACCTGACTCAGCATGATAAATTAAAACCGGCACACCATCAAGTGTATCCACACCTGCCTGATAGAAATCATCACCTGCATCCACGTCTACGAAACCCTGGATAATGGCCCCCCGATCAAGTGTGAAATTGATATTCTCAGTAACCTGCGGAGCATTAACTTCTACAATATCAGCATCTTGAAAAATGTGAGCACCATCATAAAATTCTGTTAAATGTTGATGACTAATTTGAAATCCGGAAACAGCAAGTACCTTATATGAGCCGGTTACCATTGGGCCAAGAACGTAATCCCCTAAACTGTCGATCTCAGCCATAGTGAATTCTGGGAAGCCCGAGGGTTCGTTTAAGGCAAGAATTAAAATGTCGTCAATCGGGGTGCCATCTTCCGACTTTGTAACACGGCCTCTAATATACCCAACAGGATCGAGTTGAATATCGATGCCGGAGGTAGTATTGGGCACTGTAACCGGAACGGACGTTGCGTTTTCGAGGTCAAAAATATTTCGGATGTTATCATAATATTCATCCACGAATTGGTCTGCGTAGATGGCGGGTGGAAAAATATAGAAGCCAAGTTGCTCATTCAGTGAATCCAACGGAAAAGAGGAGAGGGTTCGTATTATATACTCTCCATTCGGCAGGCCGCTGAGTGTGTAATATCCGCTGCTATCCGTGAAACCAAAAGATATTTGCAGCTTTGCAAAATCAAGAATTTGCATATCATCTTTTCCCAATTTTGGGAAAGAGAGCACCAGCAGAGAGTCCACAGCCTCTCCCTCAGGGCCGGTGATGACGCCGCCGTGCTGAAGTACGAACTGACTATCCAGTATTGTTGTTTGGAATGCTGTGACAGGAATGGTCATGGCCTCATGGATGGATGGCGTGCTTGGATAGTAGACACCCATATAACTTTCTCCGATGCTGCTGGGAGGGATCAGCCCCCCGGTAATGTCCCTGGCGTAGAGAAAATAATTTCCCGGAGTCAGATAGAATTCTATCTGACTCCGGGAAATTATTTT
>CAZYTI010000244.1:0-6564 GCA_964650065.1 uncultured bacterium | reverse complement strand
GGCACCTTCAATACACAAAAACTGAAGGCAAGCCACATGGGCAAAATTGGGAATCTGGAATATGTCCTGACCGCGTCTTCACAAAAAACCGATGGTCACCGCTCCGATGCCAATGCGTATTATCAAGGTGAACATTATACTTCCCATATAGGCTACACGCTCAATAATAATACAAAAATAGAATTCAATGCCAGTTTAGCGAATATCGATGTAACCGATCCTGGTACGATGACCAGTCCCCATGCCGATCATTGGTACGATGTAAAACGCTACGGCGGAGATTTAACCTTGTCACACATAAGTCTGTTTGGAGAGACACACATGAAACTCCATGCCAATCTGGGACAACATCAATTCTACGATGGCTGGTTTTCCAATGACCGTACTCTGGGAGCTATGTTCTACCAAAATATCAAGCCATGGGCAGGAAATACGACCACCCTTGGGCTGGATTTCAAGCAGTATGGGGGGAATGCCAAAAATAAACAAACAGACATGGATTATGGTGAGTTTTTTATTGCCGAGTATGGCGCCTATATTCACATCCAGCAATTGTTATTGGGTCATTTCATCACTTCAGCGGGATTGCGAGTGGATCACCATGAGCGATACGGTAACGAGATCGTTCCAAAACTGGGCATGGTCACTCACATGACCCAGTCAACATCCATCCGCCTTTCTATGGCAAAAGGATTTCGCAGCCCTTCCATACGCGAGCTCTACTTCTTCCCACCCCGGAATGCGAATCTCGAACCGGATCGAATGTGGAATTATGAAATCGGGCTCACCCAGTTCATTGGACCGGGGATGAAATGTGAGGCCAGTCTTTTCCGATCAAAAGGATCCAATTTAATCCGGCCCAGTAACCCAGGATATCCTTTTCACTGGGTGAATTCCGGGGGATTTATTCATACCGGATATGAATTGATGCTGAACTGGATACCGGTAGACGACCTTCAACTGAACATCTCGTGGTCAAGACTCGATTTAGGTGCAGAAACCCTGCATTCACCAGGGAAAAAGCTGACTGCAAACATCAGCTGGAGTATGAAATCGTTCACACTGTCCGGAGATTTCAATTATATTCAGGATCTCTATGGCGCCGATGGCCACCAAAATCCAATGGATGACTATGGACTTCTGAACCTGACGCTACAAACATCGATATTTTCATTCATAAAAATAAAAACATCCGTGAAAAATGTTCTGGATGCCCGATATCAGGCTATGTATGGTTACCCTATGCCTGGAAGGCACGTCATTATGGATTTGAGTTATAAATTTTGATTAAACTTAAGTAAAATTCATAATGACCGGGTCTATATCGATTACAAGTCTTATCAAAGGAACGAATTTCAAAAATGGCCTTTCTATTTATCTCCCTTAACATGGGAGAGGTTAGGTAAGGATTTATAAGATTTGCAGCCTAATAATAGATAATAATATGAATAACCGGACAAAACACATGACCCTCAGCGGTCTTTTCATCAGTCTGGGCATCTTGATCCCCATTCTCTTTCATGCCATGGGATTGGGATCGGTATTTTTACCCATGTTCATCCCCATTGCCGCCTCCGGCTTTTTTCTATCGGTACCATATGCAGTATGTGTTGGGGTATTGACGCCCATCCTATCCATGATGTTGACAGGCATGCCGCCACCCCCGATTATTTATAAGATGATTTTCGAGCTAAGTTTCCTTGCAGGAATGACAGGGTTTCTATACCAAAAAACACATCTCGGCATTTTTTGGTTGATTTTCGGTGGACTGTTCAGTGCCGAAGTCATGGGACTTCTTGGCTCTGCAGCCATAGCTCCAATTCTCGGACTACCGGCTCAATTCTACGCAGTCGCTTCCCTCTTGAAAGGAATACCCGGCATGATCGTCCTGCTGACGGTCTTACCCCTTGCCATCCATAAAATTAAAAACGAACCCATCTGGAGTACTAGGAGAATCTATGTCAAAAGCGCATAGAGACTATTTCAACCGTATTGCTCCGGAATGGAATGAGAAAATGCCTGACGATCCAATATTTCGTGATTTTTTGATCCGATTCGGTGTTTCGCCGGGTGATCGAGTCATGGATATCGGAGCCGGAACGGGTCGCATGACCAAATATCTCATCGAGCTGGTGGGAGACGAAGGAATGGTTGTATGCGAAGATATCGCCGAGCTCATGCTTGAAGAAGGGAAACATGTTTTAAGAGGGAAACAACCCTATTGGCTCTGCGACGATGTGATGGCGCTATCAATTAAAGAAAATACATTTGATAAAGTAATATGCTTCTCAGCATTCCCCCATTTCGTAAATCCAATATCGGCGATAAAGGAAATACACCGTATACTCCAACCGGGTGGAAGCCTGCTCATTCTGCATACCTGCTCCAGTAATGAACTCAACGAATTTCACGCATCACTGGACGGTGTTGTTTCCGCAGACACACTCCCCACCACATCGGATCTGGCCTCACTCCTTCAACAGTCCCACTTTATCATAGAGGAAATGACAGAGAACGATAACCTATATTGGATTCAAAGCCAAAAAGCCCACAAACCGATTACTGATAAAGAGTAAGAAATGTCATTTTATTAAATAGAATGTCCTGGGATAACCATCCACCCAATCAACTCTTCCATCGGTAAATACGGCCTCTTCTTCAAAACCCAGAGTGACTGGGGTATTCTCCCATTCAGGAATGTTGCAACTGACATTCAGTTCAATGGAATAAACCGTATTCGGATATAGAGGATGGTCTCCGGTACCGGGAACGAATTCCTGTTTTTCGTACATGCCCACCATCATTCCCGATCCATGACCATGAATGCCGATGGGATGGGTATATATCATCGGTTTTATGCCTTCTGCCTTGGCCCGCTCGATGGCAGTCCGAAGTATTTCATTCCCTGTTCGTCCCTCTTCATAGGTCGTTACCAATATTTCCTGGAGTCTGTTCCCGTTGCGGTATAATTCCTGAATTCCAATGGGTGGTTCATGCTCACCAATTCGACAGACATATGCGTTGTGCTGCATATCCGTACAGAGATCGAGATAGACAATGCCTACATCGCAATGAAGGATATCTCCCCGCCGGATCACCCTGTCGTCATTCCCATATTTTCTTTCATCCTGTGGTGAACGATTGATACTGATCGATGGCTGGAACCATGTTTCCAGACCGAGGTCGGTGATCCTCTGCCGAATCCACCAGACCACGTCCTGGGTGGTGGTCACGTCGGGCACAATTACTTCATTTGAAAAGAACTCTGCGATAATGTCGTGTGCAATGCCACAGATGTGTCGATACAGACTGATTTCCCTGGGACTTCTCGTCTCCAGCCATCCCATGCAGACCTTTTCCCCTGACACCAATCTGTTTCTATATTTGGAAAGTAAAGCGCGTTCCAGTTTTACTTTGTGAAAAGCCGATAAACCGGTCCCCAAGGAAAAATCATCATGATAATCCCAGTGTTCGGCATCATTGATACCGATTTTCTTGGGATCGTGTTTCTCAATATACTCGGCCAGAACCGCAAACTGATGATTGGCGCCCCTGGACCTGTCTGTAAAAATATTCGTATACATCAGTCCGCATGTGGATGATCCATGCCAGTTGGCAGTTAATTTTTGGAACCCTTCCTCAGGGTCGTCGTGGAAGATCAGTATGGACAACCGTCTGGCACAAAAGTTGGGTTCTGTAATGAGCGACATGTAAACAGGATCCTCATCATATTCGAAATTGATCACCAGCCACATATCAATTCCCTCCCGTCTCATCACCTGTGGAAGAATATGATCCAACCGCCACGAGAGGACCTCATTATACACCTGAGCCCGTTCCCTCTCGTTCAGTATATTGTGAACATCTCCAACCTTGGCCATCTCCCAGTGCAACTGGGCGTGGGCATCTAAAATGAAGATAAAACCGATTACCACTAAAAACACAATCACTATTGTCTTTTTCATGTTATCAACCTCCTCATATTCCGTTTACATGGCCGTCTACCTTCTTTTCATTTCTTATGCCGTTCACTGTTCACCGTTCACCGTTTACCGTTTACTTGTTTCTAATTCCGTTTACCGTTCACCGTCTACCAGTTTCCGCTCTCACTTCCGGAGTGAAGGACATCAGGTCATCAGAATATCAGTTGGCAGGATATCAGAATACCAGAATATCAGAAAAATCATTCCTTCTGATACTCTGTTTTGCTGATATTCTTCCTACTGATAATCTGATCTTCTGATCTACTTCCGTACTCATTTACTGTTCACCGGTCACCGTTCACCTTTTTTTCACCGATTACCGATAACCGATCACCTTTTTTCCCACTAACCACTCACATCCTCACCACCCCTGCCTTGGACAACACCTCCAAGAAATCCTTAACCCATTCGATGGAAACCGGGTCGTACTCAGCACTGACGGCATTTCGGATATCCAAAAGACTACGTTTACCATCCACAAAATTCAAAATCTCATAGGTCATCCTGCTGTCCATGCGAAAAATGGGCAAATCCAGATTCACATCAGAGTCCGCCAATTTTTCTTCTAAGTAGCCCCTACCCATGGGCCCCTTCAAATCCACATTTCTGAAAGGAATGATGGATCTTGCACTTTTTTCTTCATTCGTGAGGGCGATTTTAACTGGAGAGATATCGCGTGCCGTGCAACTCAGACGGTAAAAATCATCAACTTCTTTTCTACTATTTTTCCGGCTGCTCTCTATTTTTTGTGTCAAACTGCTGACGAACTTATCCACTGCACCATCCCTGTGGCTGTATGCTTTCACGCTCTCCAGGGTGGCAAGCTCTCGCTTATAGGCTTGTTCAATAAAATTCAATGCCTCTTTGTAAGCCTGGTGTATTTCATCAGAACTCGTTTTATTGATGTAATCATATCCTCTCTTTATCTCTCGTAGAATCCGTGATCTTGCTCTCGTGAACACTTCACCCGCCAACCGCCTTGCCTTGTGAGGACAATCATCCATCAGATAAACCACCGCTGCAGCGCTCAGGAAACTGGTCCTTTTAAGCTGTGTGGGATCGCATATTTCCGGCTTGTCACCGCTCGTATGATAGTACCGATCGGGCCAAATGAGAAAGAAAACCGACGGGACACCGAGCAGACCATCGTTGAAAATCCACTGATCGGATCCACCCACATATTCATATATTCTGTATCTGAATGCATCCCGACTCCCTGATAGTGAGTAAACCGGGTAGGCAAATCCTCCTCCGTTCACCAATGCCTGAACGTTGTTGGCAGCGACAAACTCTGTCAAATTCGTCATGAGATCATTGATGTAATGGGGCTGGGAATGGGGCGTACAATGGAGAAAGAATGTGGAGTTGTTTTCATTTAAATACTGACCCACCATATCCAGGTTGATGCCGGCCACCATCTTTTCGACGATCTCGGGATGGGTGGCGGCATAAGCAATACTGCCGCTCATCTCAGGAATCCACAAAAACCGGATCGTCCGTTTGGGTTGTTTGATTTTGCCTTCATTCATCAGCCGAATCAGACTCCTTCCAATCTCCAGAAGACATGCGCTGCCGCTGGCATTGTCATTGGCTCCTGGTTTGTAATGACAGAGATGTGCGGTTAATAATATCTCCTCCTCAGCCAAATCGGTGCCCGGTATCGTAGCAATCACATTTTCGTAATGTCCCGGATGAATCTCGGCTTTGACGATGCTTCTGACCTTAATCTTCTCACCTCGCATCAATCTATCCCTCAGTTCCTCCCCTCGCCTTCGGGACAATGTAAAAACAAAGGTCGGTTTCTGGGTGAAAATTCTCACCCGACTGACAATGTCCGGCTCATCATGGGCAAAACGCTGGTTAATGTGCACGACACCCAGTGCACCATACCGGTCTACGGCCATTTCCGCAATGTTACTTGCCGAACCATGGGCAAGCACCACCTTTCCCTTCACATCAATATTTGCATAATCTTCATCCCGGTCGCCACTACCGATATACACGAGATCTCCGGAGACATCGCAACTCTGGCTGCGGTTGGCCAACGACACAGGAATCTCAGCATAGCTCGTCAGCTTCTCTTCCCTGGGCTCAACGATCCACAGCTCGGCAAACTCGGCATCCCAACCGCACCTTGCCTTTTGCATATAATAATAGATGTCGTCATCGGCCGGGTATTTCTCAATTTCAACATGACTCAACCCGAATTCTTTGGCTTTGTCGGCAACCCACTGTGCCGCGATATGATATTCATCACTGGCTTGATCTCTCTTAATGTGTCCGATGTACCGAATATACTCCTGAGCCAACTCTCCCGATATTTCATTATTCAGGGCTCGGATGGTTTTTTCTGAAAGTATTGATACCTCATTCTGGCCGAACAACAAGCTCGTGAATACAACAATAGAGACAACTCCTGCAGATAAAATCTTCGATCCTTTCATGATTAGCTCCTTTAAATGGGTGGCCTATTGTCAAAAATTAAACACAGAGCACACAGAGTATCTTAGTTTTTCTCTGTGGTTTCATATTTTTCTCTCCTTTTTCATAAAACTTTTGACACGACCATGAGTGGGGTTTT
>CAZYTI010000243.1:0-6604 GCA_964650065.1 uncultured bacterium | reverse complement strand
AATGAGGTTTCGCATGGTCATTCGTAGAATGTTCTTCCACATGTCTTCCTCGTTTCAGCTTTAACAATCCATGTTTTATATCATCTGATTCGAAATTGATAGTTGCCGACCATTGAGTTTGAAAGTGTCTAAATTGCCTAAAGTTAGCTAAAGTGAGTTGAAATTAAGAATTTTTCTGGATCCGACCTTTTTTCTTATAACTTTAGTCATTTTGAGATCCTTCGCTCCGCTCAGGACAAGCTTTAGGCACTGTAACTCGATTTAGCTCACTTTTTTCCGCCATTCAATTTAAATTGCACGGGGATGGATACCCAACAAAAATCCACAGGTTTGTCGTCTTTCATGGCGGGCTTCCATTTGACGGCTTTAATGGCATTTGCTGCTGACTCGTCGCATCCGTTGGGACCGAGAGACTCCTCGATGGTTGTGCTAACAACGTCTCCATTCTTATCAATCTTAGCCCACACCAGGACACGTCCTTCAATACCGGCCTTGCGGGCAATTTCCGGGTAAGTTACGTGTTTCCGGAGTGCCCCATATCCGCCGATAGGTTCTGGTGCGGTATCGAATTCTACGAATTCGGGTTTTTCTTTGGGCGGTGGGGGAGGTTGTTGTTGGGATTTGTTCAAGGCTTCCGTTTCAGGGGATGTCTCTGTAATCAGTGATTCCTGATCTTTTGAGCATCCCCAATAGAGCATGATGCTTAAAAGGATCACGATCAGAATGGCAAGTTTACATTTTTTCTCAAGCATTTTTTCCTCCTTCAGTTAATGTCCTTATTCTCAAGAAGTAACCACAGAGTTCACAGAGAAAGAAATAATAGTTGATATATTAAACGACCATAGTTCTATATCTCCTCTGTGGCCTCCCTGCCTGCGGCAGGCAGGTGTGGTTTCGTATTTTTGTTCTCTATTTCAACTTGAAAACCACTGGAACCGCAATCCAAACAGAGATGGGTTTATCGCCACGGATTGCGGGTTTCCATTTTACAGAACTGATGGCCTGCATGGCGGCTTCGTCACATCCATTGGGTCCGAGAGACTTCATAACTCTGGTTTGAACCACATCCCCCTCATCGTTTATTTTTGCCCAAATCATAAGCCTGCCTTCCACGCCGGCCTTTCGGGCCACTTCCGGATATTTCAGGTTTCTTTGTATGCTCCCATAACCACCAATGGGTGCCGGTGCCTGGTCGTGGGGAATAAAGATGGGGATATCCTCCCTTGGTGGGGGAGGAGGTGGAGGAGGAGCAGTGAGGTGTGCCGTGATTTCTTCATAATTCAGAGTCGTCTCTTTATTCAGTTTTGTTTCGAAATATCGATTGATTTTTTTGAATAAGCGCCGTCCCCCCAGGTCGCTTTTTCCCGTTGTTAAACGCATCACCTGTCGATAATTGGCAACAATGGTATCATATTGATCCCCTTGCATGATTTGCTGGAAGAAGGGTGTGAACACGATGAACATGGCTTCTTTATGGCCTTTGTAAAATTGGAGCGGTCTGCCGATGACCAGGGGATGGGCATGTTTGACAGTGCAGAGGGTTTTGAAAAAGTATATTCTGTTTTTTGACTGGAATCTTTGATGTTGCGTCGTGATTGTGTCTAATTGAACTTCGATTCGAATGGGTAATAAACCGTCTTTCGGTCCGGATTTACATGAAGCCGACAGTGAGAGGAAATGATTCTTTACACCATAAAGCGTATATGTGTCGAATATACCGTCGTTCGTATCCAATCCTATGGTGAAACCACCGCCAATCATTGATAAAAAAGAAAAATGTTGGTATGAGTAAATGGAACGCAGTTTTTCCATATATCCATTGGCCGTCTCACTGATGTTGTCCAGTGTGGCTATAGCTGTTTCTTCGGGCATGAGAGGAAATTCCAGTGTGTCGCCATTTGTTTTCGCTTCGAAAATGTAGGCGATGTAAAAAACGACCGTGGGTGGTCTTTTTTGAGGATACAAGCGTTTTGGAGCGATGATAATAATTAAAAGCAAGAACGCAAATCCACGGAGTATGATGATTTTTCTTTTACGCATCATGTTATCCTCCATTATCGCTAGTGACTCTGTCGAGCCAAATAAAGGTCATTTCAGGATTTTTTATCTCAAATATTGAAATTTGTGCAGCCTTTCCGTCGATTTGAGCCGATTCGATGGTCACATCAAGAGACGAAGAGACATGTTTTTCATTGGAAGCTAAGAATCTCCAGGGCTTTGTAAGAAGGAATAAGCATAGAATACAAACGGCGGCAAAAGAGGGGACCCCCCACGATACCCAGGGAGTACGATATGATCTGGTTGTTGGTGTTTGATGTTGCTTCGATTCTGATTCGGTTTTAAGATGCAGGCTTACATGTTGCCACATATCCTGGGTGGTTTCATTCGGAACTGTTAACCATTTGGCCGAGTGGATACCTTCTTCTAACTTGTCCAGAGACCTGGAAACCTGTTGGCAGGTGTCACACATCTCGATGTGTCTATCGAGTTTGGCCCGTTGGGCATGGGAGATCGACTTCGATTTCTTGATCAACCATTTCCGAGCCTTGCTGCAGTTCATTGTTCCCTCCTATGATTCACTACCCTATTGTCAAAAATTAACCACAGAGCACACAGAGAAATTAAAAATTTTATTTATGACACACAATAAAATCTTATCTCCCCTCTGTGACCTCCCTGCCTGCCGCCCTGAGTGCCTACGGAATGCAGGAGGCAGGCGGGCGGCAGGCAGGTGTGGTTTCATGTCTTTCTCTCTTTTTTCATAATACTTTTGACACTAACGTCACTTAGTTCAATATATATTTTCCGGAGTTGTTGCCGGGCTTTCATCAGTGCAACTCGAACTGTGGAATCTGAGCAGCCAAGAATTTCGGCAGCCTCTGGGCCGGAGAAGCCTTCCAGATCGACAAGAATAAAAGCCCGGCGTCGTTTGTCAGGGAGTCTACGGAGGGCTTTGTAAAGGAAATCTTCAGCAGCCATCTGGTCCAGAGGATTCGATTTGCTCTCATCCCGAATCGGATTCTCCAGGGATGTTCGGTATCGTCGATGGGCAGACTTGAGCCGATCAAGACAGTCGTTGACCAAAATCCGATAAAGCCAGGTTGAAAAGCGACACTCTGGTCGGAATGAGTACAGAGATCCGTAGGCTTTGATGAATGTCGTTTGAGTCGCATCTTTCGCATCGTCCCAGCACCCTAAAAAATGAAAAGCCGTTCTGAGAAGGAGCGTCTGGTATTTTTTCACGATATGTTCAAAACGCTCTACATCTCCTGCCAGACAGTCTTGAATGATTTTGATCTCATCGATCAATGGCGTTCTCCGGCATGTCACTTCAATGAATGATACGATTGAAAATCTTGAAACGTTTATTGAAAAATAAAAAGGCCGAGGATATATCCTCGGCCTTTCCAATTGTCTTAAATGATTAGTTAAATAGTTATTTCTCTAATTCATCCGCTTTATCGAAGGCCTCCTGGCCTTTCTCGGCATCACCGATTCGTACGTAGGCAATACCAAGCATTCTCCACGCGTTTATATTGTCAGGCTTGATTTCGGTGGCTTTTTTGAGAAATGGGACGGCTTTTTCAAAAAATCCCTTTGACTGGCTCTCCAATTCATCTATTTTGGTCTGGGGGTGAATGGAATTTCCCTGATCATCGATTTTTCTCGACTCACCTGACAGGCTGTCGGCGATGCTGAGGTATGCATTGCCCACATTCAGATTTGCATCGAAATCGTCGGGATCCATGGCAATGACCGCACTGAATGTTTCGATGGCCTTTTCAAAATTATTTTGCATGAAGTAGAGACGGCCCATGTTGAACATCAAATCTTTATCATTGGGGGCGGTTGATAATGCTGTCTGATAGGCCTCAATGGCCTTGTCGGACCGACCCATCAAATCATAGGAATAGGCCAAGTTGTAAAGGGCGTCATTGTATTCTTTGGACTGGGGATCTGCATTGACCAGGACCTCGCCCAAAACTTCAATGGCTTCTTCATATTTTTTGGTTTGATATAACAACGTGCCGAGGAAACCCTTCAATTCCAAATCGTTGGGATCCTGTTTGATGGCATTCCGATATGTTAATGTAGCCAAGGAATCCTGATCGTTCTGGGTATAGGCATAGGCGAGATTTTTATAAGCATCGATTCGATCGGGCATTAATTGGATAGAAATTTTAAAATTCGCAATAGCACCACTCACATTGTCCTGTCGGATAAGAGCAACACCACTGTTAAAGACATCAATCCAATATTTTAAACGATGCTGCTGAATTTCGGCAGCATTTGCCTCGGAAAACTGAAGTGATTTTGTAAACGCATCATTCATCTCGACATACATCTTTTTATGTCCATAAGCCTGTCCCATGATGAAGTAGGCATCGGGATTTTCGGGCACCTTTTCAATGGCTGAATTGCACAGTTCAATAGCCTTGTCATAGTTCGTTTGATTCATGTAGACTTTGGCAGATGTAAGTTCAGTTTGTTGGCAATTTGTAAGTAAAATGATACTTCCGAGAAGTAAAGCGATAGGTACAATGGCGGCTTTCTTCATCAATCTTTTCCTCCTTCAATAGAATGTACATTTATTATATGATTTTATTATAGCCAAAAAATTTACAATAAAAACGATGTAAAGTCAAGAATTTTTTTTCCTTCTCCTGAAAAAATATCATTGAAATTTATCGTATGCCCTTTTACCTTGATGTTACTGATAAAAAGTGATAATTTATTTTTTTACACCTTTTGTCTCTTTCATCTTCGTACCAGGCTCAATCAATCTAAGGGAGGCAGAGTGTGAATGTTTCTACACAGAAACCAAATGATCAAGTCAGGGCGTTTAGAAAAAAAGTATTGATATCACTACTTGTTCTCACTCCCCTGGGATTTGCATCAAAGTTATATCCTGGACCTGGAGCCTGGTGGTTCAATAATTGCGCTGGTGGGATGTTTTATGAGATTTTTTGGTGTCTCGTCGCTGTTTTTATTTGGTCGAGAACTTCAGGATTGTGGATTGCTTCCTGGGTTTTCATAATCACATCGATGCTCGAATTTTGTCAATTATGGCACCCGCCGGTGTTGGAGGTCATCAGAGGGACATTCATCGGGCGTACCCTTATCGGGACTTCGTTTTCTTTGTGGGATTTTCCATACTATATCATCGGATGCGGCATTGGCCTTCTATGGATATGGATGCTCCGGAGATCTACATTCCACGAATCGTCTCGTGACATCAAAAATCCCGGTACTGAAAAGAACACTCCCCCAAAATGAATATGATTGCAAATCGATGAACGATGAACAGACAAATTCATCATTCATCGATACGTACGAATTCGATTCTCCTGTTTTGGGATCTTCCTTCGGGAGTGCTGTTGGGAGCAATGGGATTTGCCTCGCCGAATCCAATAGCGCGCATTCTGTGGAAAGATATACCCATCCTGATGAGATAATCCTTAACGGCTTCCGCACGTCTCTGAGATAGATTTAAATTGAGGTTGGCACTCCCCGTGTTGTCCGTATAGCCCCGAATTTCCACACGGATTACTGTACTTGCCTGCATGGCTTCGAAGACATTATCTAAAATTCTCTTGGCATTTTCCGTGAGGTCGGCCTTCCCTGTGGCGAATGTGATACCCTGGAGAACCACCGCTTGCCCTCTTTCCGGGATCGATGCTGTAAGTATTTCTTCTTCCTCATCAGGGCACCCATCGTCATCTTCATAGCCATTAAATGTTTCCGGCTCATTGGGACATTGATCCAGATGATCCGGAATGCTATCATTGTCATTATCCGGATCCGGACATCCGTCTTCGTCTTCGAATCCATCAAAATCTTCCGGTTCATTGGGACATTCGTCCCGTACGTCTTCGATGGTGTCGTTGTCGTTATCCAGATCCGGGATGCCGTCTTGATCCTGGAAACCGTCGATATCTTCTGGATTATTGGGAGCTTGATCTTCAGTATCCGGAATGCCATCGTTGTCGTTGTCTAAGTCAGGCATACCGTCTTCATCTTGAAAATGATCAAAATCTTCGGGTTGGTCAGGTGCAGCATCGTCCTTATCCAGGATTCCGTCTCCATCTGAATCACGATGTCCCCCGAAAAAGAATCCAAGGCCCAGCCGTAATTCCATTAATCCATTGTTGACATCCCCCGTTCCCATGTTATCCAATCTTTGAATGAGAAGATGGGAATAACGAAAGCCCAGGTCGAGACCGACGGATCTGGTAATAAACACCTCAAATCCCAATGTGCCCATGACCGTGACATTTTTTTGAAGTCCTTCAATGGATGTACCCGATAAAGGAAAGGGAAACGGTTTTTCTCCATCGGAAACATCTCGCAGATCCCATAAAGTGAGCCCCGCTCCTACTCCCAAATACGGGATAAATCTATTTTCGGCAGTGAGATTATACCGAAAGTTGATATTCCATGGGAAAAGATAGGTTCGATAGGGGGCATCGTCTCTCTTTTTGAAATAGGAATCGGGGTCTCGAGGACGCACCCATCCCAAGCCGACCGAAATTTCACTCGTGAGTACTTCTGTAAAAGAATTTTTTAAATATGCAAAAGAACTAAACAGTGATATACAAATATT
>CAZYTI010000242.1:0-6619 GCA_964650065.1 uncultured bacterium | reverse complement strand
GTCCGAATCACTTTGGATATACCCGGTGGAGGGGGGCGACTGCGTGTGAACACATTGGATGTGAACACTTTCCCCTGGTCTGGTGATTACTTTCGGGGAATTCCTGTAGAGATTTCTGCGATGCCATTTGAGGGCCACCGTTTTGTTGGCTGGTCTGATACGACGCTGCCGGTATTACCAAGAGTGACAATCGAACCATCCAATCATTATTTTCTTCGGGCCACTTTTGAAGCACTGGAAAAAAATGTTACAGAGCTTGTGGTCCCTTCACGAGCAGTGCCGGGGTGCTTGTTTCCAGTCGTGGCACGCATCCGAGATCAGGAAGGAAACATTGATCCATTGCACGATGAATCGATGAATATCGAGGCACAAAATGCAAGTATAGATACCGGCTTCAATATTAAGAAGGGCATAGGCAGTATTGTGATTCCGGTGGAGGCGTCATCCGATTTTTCTATCACCATTGAGAATACAAATATTCCAGCATCCTCAAAGATCATATACGTTGATACCGATTGGGCCACTGAGTCGTATTCCGGATCCATGTCTGCAGGGGAGCATGTATGGGATTCCCAAATGATACGTCAGATTATAGATGATGTGGTCATACCGGCAGGATGTCGACTCACGATTCTACCGGGCACCTGGGTTTTATTAGGAAAGCAGGTCAATTTGATAGTCCATGGTCAATTAACTGTAGATGGCACTTTAGATGATCCGGTTGTTTTCTGCTCTCATGATAGAACTGAACCTTGGGGTGGATTGGAATTCTATAATACTACCGCCCGTTTTAAATATGGCTTTTTTATCAATGGGGGAGGTGATCAGGAAAAAGGCTGGGCACATACCAACCGGCAACCCATTTTATTTGCAAAGAACGATTCCCAGTTGTTTCTGGACAACTGTTTTATACTCAATTCGCCTGGCAAAGCTTTAGGATCAGATCACAGTCGTGTGAATGTTTCCGAATGTCTCACTGCTTTTGTTTTTAATGGGGGTGAATTCCATTAATCACACAAGCAATACAAACATTCATACAAGAAGAATATCCCCAATGATGATGGCATTTTCCAAGATGAGGACAACGATGGGTTCCACATCGACTACGTATATCCAAATTCTGAGGCCTTTTCGGTCATCGAGAGCAGTTATTTTCTTACCGGAAAGGACGATGCCATCGACCATCATGGTGCTCGGATTCTTATAACACATTGTTTTATACAGGATTGGATGCATGAGGGCATTGCGGCTTCGGGAAATGATACCATAAAGGTCTTTAATACTGTGGTGCGGGATTGTGAACAGGGGATTGAAACCGGTTTTTCCGGAGGTGGAGGACTTCGGGAGCCTCATGTGTTTGTGGACCACTGTGTCGTTATCAACAACGACACGGGATTGCGATTCGGTGACAATTACGGGTCATCTTATCACGGTCGTATGGTCGTGACCAATACCATTGTCTATAATAATACTGATAATATACGAAATTATTTAAGAACGACTCAGGCGCCTTATGAGGGGGGTATCGAGATCACCTATTCCATGACCAATGACGAGGATTATGATCACTATCCAGCCTGTATTTCCGGCGTTCCTCAATTTGATGAGCATAATTATCTCATTCCCGGTTCACCAGGCGTTGGACACGGAATAAATGGTTCGAATCTCGGACTCATCGATTCTGCTGCCCTAATTAGCGGCACTGTCGTGATCAATGAAATTATGTACAATTCATCCGAGGGATGGAATTCAGGCGATTGGATCGAGTTGTTTAATCCACAGTCAATCCCACAGGATATCTCGAAATGGATATTGAAAGACGATCGAGATGACCATTCGTTCCAATTCGAGAATGGTACTATCATATCGGCCAAAGGGTATTTGGTTATCTGTGAAAATAGCATGGCCTTTAAAAATATACATCCCCATGTTCCTCCTCTTATTGGTAATCTCACCTTTGGCTTTGGAAGAGGTGACCAGGTGAGGCTGTTCTCTTCTATTGGAGAATGTGTTGACAGTTTGGCCTATGAGCCTGATGATCCCTGGCCGTCGGGCGCAGATGGACATGGCCCGAGTTTGATTTTGAAGGATTATTTGTTGGATAATGCTTTGGCCGAACACTGGGCAGTATCGACCCAAATGGGCGGAACCCCTTTCCATCAAAATGACATGGATACAGGGTTGAAAGAAGGTGAATTACATTTGCCTGAAACATTTCATTTGAAACAGAACTATCCCAATCCCTTCAATCATGAAACCCGAATTCCCTATCATCTTCCAAAACCGGCTAAAATTTCGATGGCGATTTATAATATTCAAGGGCAAAAAATATTTGATTGGTCTCCACAGAAAAGGCAACCGGCCGGTTACCACATAATTACCTTCCATGCAAAAAATTATCCCACCGGACTTTATTTTTGTCACATGGATGCCAAGTATACTGATGAAACCCGTCACATGCAATCGATTAAATTAATTCTCATTAAATGATTACAGATTATTCAGCTATAAGAAACGTTAAAAATATTTTTCACTGCGTCATTCCTTTACCTGCGTTATTCAATGGTTCCGGCATTCACCATAGAACATAATTCATCCAGTGATTTAGTCTTTTCATTCTTGACGATTTTTAAATGAAAGTGGCTCAACTGATCAAAGAGAGAAAGCAACACAATCTTTTGTTGAGCATTTAAATCTCCACCTATGATTTGATTCACTTTTAATATCCTGGTTCTCATTTTCTTTATCAATTGCTTTCCCTCACCTGTGACTTTAACCCTTTTTGATCGTCCGTCTTCCGGATCTGCAAAATCCTCAATCAGTCCTTTATTTAACAATCTGTTGATCACTTCAATGCCTGTAGGCATTTCCAGAACATGGTAGTATATCAACTCGGATTTCCGCATGCTCTCTTTATGACCGAGTATCGCGAGAAACAGGAAATCTTCTACACTCGCCAAAGGGGAATCTGTCAGTGCTTTCTTCAGATAAACTTTGGCGAACCGGTTTAGAAATAAGATGACATGCAGAAGCTGGAAATTAAGATGGTTTTGGCTGTGGTTCATTTCTTCCCGGGGAATTTCGTGTGTGGATTTTATCATCCGTTGATTCAGCCATAGTGTAAAGGATTCGATATTGATATCTTCCTGATCCTTTGACTCCATATAGGATTCGATGAACGGCAAGAGCTCTTTGAGAAAAGTAATGGATTTAGTCATGGACGACTCCAAATTGAGAATACCCTTTGGATACGCGTTGTTTTTATCCCTTAAAATGAGAAAACACTTGACAATGGAACAAAATCAAACTATATTTAGTATGTTATTATATCAAAGTAGCAAAAATACTATGAAAGTATAATTAATATTATATTAAAAGTCAAGAGAAAAAATAAATTTCATATTGGAAGCAATAGAACCAAGATTGTTGATATCAGAGAGGATGATTGATGACTTTATTATTAAAATTCTTTTCCACCACCAATAAACCAGTACTCCCCATTCTTATTTTATCCACCGTAATTTTGTGTACGGGTTGTAATCGGTCGGAAAACCAGCAATCCATTGGTGACAGTCGGCAGGTCCAGGTCATCCGACGTGATATTGGGTCCTCGGTGTTGGCGACCGGTATTATCAAGCCCCAGGTGGGTGCAGAGGTACGTGTCGGTTCCCGTGTATCCGGTATCGTGAAACGGCTCCACGTTAATATCGGAGATCATGTAGGAAGAGGCACGCTCCTGGCCGAGTTAGACCCGACGGAGTTTACGGCGAGATACAACCAGGCATTGGCAGCTTTGGAAAATGCCAGGGCCGAGTTGGAGTATGCCGAGTTGGATTTAAATCGTAAGAAATCTCTATATCAAAAAAGTCTCGTCTCTCAAGATGAGCTGGAACTGGCAGAGCGGGCCCGTAAAGTGGCGGAGGCTCAGGTGAAACAGGCACAGGCCAACCTGGAGTTCGCAAAGATCCAGTTAGACTATACGCGGATCAGGGCCCCCATCTCCGGCGTTGTGGCTTCCGTATCGACGCAGGAAGGGGAGACCGTGGCTGCCAGTTTTTCCGCTCCTACCTTCTTGACCATTATCGACCTGGAGCGTCTCGAAGTATGGGCCTATGTGGATGAAACCGACATTGGCCGTGTTCAAGAGGGACGGCAGGCAGTGTTCACCGTGGACACATATTCAGATGTCGATTTTGAGGGTCGTGTGACCGCCATATACCCCAAGGCCGAAATCCAGGACAATGTGGTGAACTATGTGACCATTGTCGAAATTACCGATAAGAAAGATCGCATCCTCCGGCCGGAAATGACGACCACAGTATCCATTTTCCTGGAAATCCGACAGGACGTATTGACCGTTCCCAACAAAGCCGTTCACCGGGAACTGGGGAGAAGATATGTTCATGTGCTTCGTGGCGATCAGTTTGAGAAGCGTTGGGTAGGTGTTGGCTGGAAGGACAACGATTACACCGAGATCGTGGAAGGGCTCGATGCGGGAGAGATGGTGATCCTGAACGACAACATGAGATAATATCTCGCGAAGCATTGCTTTACCAATAATCCAAAGGGTAACCTGAATTCACCTCTTAACAAATGGATAAATGGAATTTTCTTGGAGGAAGAGCATGATACAACTCAGAAACATCGATAAGATCTATCAAAAAAATGAAACTGTCACGGTCAAAGCACTCCAGGATGTGACCCTGTCAATTGATCGGGGTGAATTTGTGGCCATTGTCGGACCCTCCGGTTCAGGCAAATCCACTCTGATGAACATTATTGGACTTTTAGACAGCCCATCCCGGGGTTCTTACACCATTCACGGAAAGAACGTGGGAGCGCTTTCCGTCGATCAGCTGGCCAGATTACGTAATGAACAGATGGGATTCGTATTTCAATCCTTCCATTTGTTACCCAAAACCAGTGCCCTGGAAAATGTCGAGCTTCCATTGATCTATTCCAGCCGTTCCGATTTCAGTAAACTGGCCATCGAATCTTTGACGACTGTGGGGCTCAAAGAACGGATCCACCATTTTCCCCACGAACTTTCGGGAGGGGAACAGCAGCGTGTGGCCATCGCCCGCGCCCTTGTCAATGATCCGGAAGTCATTTTAGCCGATGAGCCCACTGGCAATCTGGATTCACGGGCCGGTCTGGAAGTCATTTCCCTGTTTCAAGAACTGAACCGGCAGGGCAGGACCGTTGTGCTCATCACCCACGATCAAAATATTGCCGAACACGCAGGACGGATTGTGCAAATCGTCGACGGTCGGATTGTAAATGATAAATCCGTATCCCAACCGAAGGATGCATTAAAGGCTTTGGAAAAAATAGACGATCAGTCTGAGGATAAAATCTAGTAATGCTTCGCCGCAGGCCGATAATTAATTGTTGCTGGTCACTGGTTACTGGTTTCTGGTTAAAAAATAACGTCAGTAAGATTTTTTTCCAGCAACCAGTAGCCAGAAACCAGTGACATAATAAATTAGCCACTGTTTATATAATGGAAAACTTGACTCAAAATTCACGTTGTTATCTTAATAAACGGTTCAATTAGGGAGTAAGACATATGAAAAAAAGTCGTCTGATTCGAAGCGGTTTTCAGAGTATGACGCGGCATAAATTACGAACGTTTTTTATGATGATCGGTGTGGTTATCGGAATTATGGCCCTAACCCTCATCATCTCCCTGGGCAAGGGTACAGAGAAGGAAGTCATGAGTAACATCGAGAGGATGTTCAGTGCCTCCAATATTCTGATCAGTGCCGGTGGTGGCCGAATGATGGGCGGTCCCCAGGCCGGAGGGCCCACCACGACACTCACCATGGCCGACATGGAGGCGTTGCAGGAGGCCATCCCCAATGTCGATATGTGGGATCCCATGATCATGATTTTTGGACGGGAAGTCAAGTACAAGGATCAAAACACCAATCTCATGATCTTTGGCCATTCCCCGGCTGCAGAAGATGTATGGAATCGGGGTGTGACAAGCGGGATCTTCTTCACGGAAGCAGACATGGAAAGCTCGGCGAGGGTCGCCCTTATCGGTCAGAATGCAGCACGGACGCTCTTTGGAGATGAAGATCCCCTGAACAAGCAAATACGTATCGGTACCGTCCCCTTTCGCGTTATCGGTGTGCTCGAGTTGATGGGTACGGATCCCCATGGAATGGACAGGGACGATGAAATTCATGCCCCCATCACCACGGTCATGCGCCGACTGATGAATGTGGATTACATTCAGTCGGCCAAACTTCATGTCCGGGATGCGAATCAAATGGATGGGAATGTGGAACTCATCAAACAAATGCTTCGAGAGCGACATCAGTTGGCCGAAGGTGAGCCCGATGATTTTTCCATCATGACCCCTGTGGAGGTTCAGGAGATGGTATCGGCCTCCAACCGTATCTTTAATATTCTTCTTCCTCTCATCGCGGGGATCTCTTTAATCGTTGGCGGCGTCGTTGTGGCGACCTTGATGCTCATCACCGTAAATGAACGCACCAGTGAAATTGGATTGCGCAAGGCCGTGGGCGCCCGCGCCAAAGATATTCTGTTCCAGTTCATCATGGAGACGACCGTCATCACATTGATGGGAGGATTCGTCGGAATTCTGTTG